>JANSXJ010000429.1 GCA_024743015.1 Hyphomonas sp.
AACCGAATAATCGATCAAGGGCGCCGCTTCCGGTTCGGTATAGCGCGCGTACAGGTTGATACCGTTGGCATCAGCGATGGCTTGATAGAAGTGGGCGTCAGCGGGATCGATCATTAGCGATCTCGATCACGGGCGCGCTCTCGATCTAGGCGCTCTTGTAAAAGATTGAGGCGATCTTCCAGCGATAAGTTGTCGCTCTCTTTTTCGAGGAAAGTGGAATGCTCAAGCTCCGCTTTTCTGAAGTCAGCGTGCGCAAGCCGATAGAGTTGAGCGGCTTGTTCTAAGATAGGTAGCATGTCGCTATCAGGGCCGAGTCGATAGAATGCGGATAGAGGTTCCCCATCCTCCAACGGGATGTCGCCATCCTTTGCGCTCTGGATCAGCGTGAATAGCTTGTCGCTATTGTTTTGAAGCTGGAATTCCACAAATGCCTTGGCGGCGGACATATTTCTGAACGCCTTTGCGAGAACCTTATCAAGCGTCGTAGCGGCATGTTGAAATGTGTCGGTCGCGCGTGCGAGGCGGCGTTCAGTTAGGTCCAAGCCTCTGCGCGCATCCCGTTCGTCATCAGATAAGTCGCGATGATCACTGTCTTGACGCTTTTCCATCTGCTGGTGCGCCCGTTCAAGCTGAACTCTCAAGATCGCGGCTTCGACCTTGGCGGGGACTGCAACGATTTCGTGCTCCCAGTCATATACGCGTTGCCGAGAGTAAGACGTCACAGGTTTAGAGTCGTCTGAATGAGCCGCGATTTGTTCTGAAAGCCATTGTCCAAATTCCTTATAATTCATGCGGAGTTGCACGCGGTATCGGGTAAGTTCTTCGGCTTTCATATCGAGGTATCCCTAGCCAGATAACAACTAAAATGGGTACAAAGCATGGATTTATGTTGCATGCAACTAAAAAAATGAGTACAACTCGAGTTCTCTGAATGAGTACGAAAGGAGTGCTGCATGAAAGGGAGTCATCTCGAAAAACCCGCTTCGTCACTCCTGCAAAGGATCGGCAAGGTGGTATTTTACTTGATTGGGTATGCCGTCATTTTGGGGTTAGCCGGACTGTCTATTTGGGCAGTCGGAATGGTTCAATTGGTGAGTCGTCCAGAGGGCGACTTTATGCGTTATTGGTACCTTACGGCTTTCGTGGCGATGGAAGTTTGGGTCGTTATCGGCTTAACGGTCGGAGCATTGCGGGCCAAACAAGGTGCTTTGCTTGCTTCGTTCATTGCAATTGCTATTTGGGTCCCGGCTCTGGGGCTTTCAGCAATGCAAGAGAGCCGTTTTCATGTCTTGTTTGATAGCAAGATCGATGCTGGTGCTGCGCCCGAGCTCGCCAGGCGCGAGAACGCGTTAAAGCGAATTGTCGAACTTGAAGACGAAATTGCTGCATTGGTAAAACCGACGCGTTCAGTAACGGCGATTGAGGCTGAGTATAACCGCTACAAGCCTCGTCCAAATTACTACAGGACGAAAAATGCGGAGCTACTGGCCGAGTTGGAAGCCGCCAAGGCGTATGAAGTGAAGACCGACGAGTTGGCGAGACATCGTCAAGTCGTGATCGATACCGCAGGTCTTGCTGCTGAAAACCTCGATGCAAAGAAAGTCGGTCAGACTTTCAATGTCCCGCTCATTGGCTGGTCAGTATCGAGTGATTTCACGGTCTGGCTTTTGATTTCGACAATGATGGCAATCAAATCGCTTGGTCCGTGGCTGTTGTTCGGCTCCACTCTTCGGGCGATGCCGACAAGGTCAGAGCAAGAGTGTGAGATCGTTGATGAGATAGTTTCGGACTTCAATGTCCCGGCTTCATCAGACAGCGCAGAGCTCCCTATTCCTGAGCAGGATGAGGACAATGTTCAGTGGATTTACGCTGAACGCGAAGACCGCGACGGCAATAAACGGATGGTCCGTGTACCCAAAGCAAATGCTCGTTGAGCAAAAAAGAAGGCTCCCGGTTTTTCGGGGGTCTTCATTCTTTCTCGTTGGGGTCCAATCCTCTAAGATTGAAGTCTGCGCCCATGTTCATGAGTTTTTCATCGGCAGCTTCAAGCATGAAACGATCGACAGACATTCCTCGCTCCATGCAGAATATCTTGAGGGCTGTTCGAGCGTATTCAGGAGCATAGGTAATGATTGGTTTCTTGCCTTGGCGCGACGGTGCAACGTACCTAGCCGGAGCCTCGGCGTCACTCGCGCTCTCGCCGCGTTTCTGTTTCAATTTACGATCTGGTCGTTTGTTCTGGTTCATGTCCGTCTCTATTCCTAGGTCTCGCGCTTTCATTTGATGGATCCTTTACGCTGACAGAACAGCGTGATGTTCAGCTTCAAGGCCGAGATCGATCATCAGCCAGTTATAGAGGCCGGCAATTTCCTCGGCGGCCTTACTGCGCGGGGCATACTCCTGGACGCCAAGCCCCTTTTCGTTTGCGTCGTCAAAGGCTTTGCGGTTGCAGATCACTTCACCGGCAATCGGGAAATGGTGGTCTTTGGTGATTTTCTTAGCGGCGTTTCTTGTTTGTATCGGTGCGTTATGTCTGCATTTGTTTAGCACTACAGCGGCGGGCTTTTCTTGTTCATTGGCCAAGCGCATCGTTTGTTTTATCGCCTCGATATCAAATGAACCTGGGGTCGTTGGTATTAAAATGTAGTCAGAGTGTTTTACGATATCGGTGGCTGCGTGTGTAGAGTTCGCGGGCGTGTCAATAAACAGAATGTCGTAGCCACTATGATCAGCTTCAGCGATGGCCATTTCAAACCGGCTCGGTTTAGACCCTCGAACGACGGGTTGTGAGCTATCGACATTAGCTGATTTCTCTCGCTCATCCGCCCAAGTTTCTGCGGTCGCTTGTGGATCTAAGTCTAAAACTCCTGCTTTAAGGCCATTCTTTATTGCTTCGGTAGCAAGATTGATGGTGACCGTTGATTTTCCGACACCACCTTTACGGGCTATGACAGAAACCACCACGAGTGGTTGGTTCGGAGTTATCGTCGGTTTTTCACCTGACGGATATGGCGGAAATACTCTCACTTGAGTTACCCTTTTGGCTCGGGCGAATTCCCGGGCTAACTCATGGTATGGGGCAGCAACGCGAGTTTACAAGCTATCATGATATCATGAACGCATTTCAGTATCTCGCAGTGTGATTTCGTGGC
>JANSXJ010000471.1 GCA_024743015.1 Hyphomonas sp.
AAAGGAAATGCCGGGCTGGGCGTTTGTTCTACTACGCATGGATCTACCGGAAGCTCTGGGTGCGCGACGGGAATTGGTTCGAATACTTCAGACGACAATGTGCAGAATTCTCAAGGCGGCGAAACGCTGACCCTCGATTTCGGTAAGACAGTGAGTATCAGTGATATTTTCTTTAACGATGACGGACACGTTGCGCTGTCTGGCGGGCTGAACATTAATGGTAATGCAGTAACTGTTTCAAACGGCCTTGTGACTGATGGATTTGAGTTCCTTTCAGGCTCTTCGGTTTATAACTTTTCTTACACTCAAAGCCAATTTTACTTAGCGTCTGCAACTGTTGCGCCGGTTCCACTTCCTGCAACAGGCTTCCTGTTTTTGAGTGCGCTTGGTGGGTTGGGATTAGCTCGGCGGAGACGCAAAGCAGCCTAACCCGGATAATTCACGAGAAGGCGGCGGAGGTAGCGTAACCATCTGAAACGCTGTATGTTTTGGGTGTTACAGCCAAACATGCAGCTTTCAGGAGGACGACCTCCGCCATGGTTCAATCTACGTGCTCCACGCCCCGCCTGTCACCCCTCAATAGCAAGCCGATCTTGCTTGGATTTGACGGCGCGGACATGAGCTCCGACGCAGGACTGACCCTGCTGCGCGAGATCGAGCGCAAGGCGGGTCTCGCGCAGCGGCTCGCCGGATGCCTGTGCGATCCGCGCGATCCGGTGAAAGTTCAGCATCGGCTGTGCGACATCATCCGTTTCCGGATCATGATGATCGGAGCCGGGTATGAAGACGGCAATGACGCGAACGCCTTGCGGCACGATCCCAGCTTCAGGATTGCCCTGGAGCGCGGCCCGGAAACCGGGGCGGCGTTATGTTCGCAGCCGACGATCTCGCGCATGGAAAACCTGCCCGACGCCCGCGCGCTGATCCGCATGGGCCGCGAGATGGTCCGGTTCTACTGCCAGTCCTTTGCGCGCCCCCCGGGCCGTATCGTGCTCGATATCGACGATACCTTCGACGCGGTGCATGGCCATCAGCAGCTGCGCCTGTTCAATGCGTTCTACGACGAGTTCGGCTTCCAGCCGATCGTCGTCTTCGACGGCGAAGGCCGGCTCGTGGGGACACTGCTGCGCCCGGCCCGCCGGCCCAAGGGAGCCGAGAGCGCGGCGCATATCCGCCGGTTGATCCGGCAGATTGCCAAGCATTGGCCCAAGACAGAAATCCTGCTGCGCGCGGACAGCCACTACTGCACACCCGAGGTCCTGGACCTGTGTGACAGGCTCGGGCTGCGCTATATCTTCGGGTTGTCGAAGAATGGCCGTCTGGCGCAAAACATCTCGGCTCTGGAGGCGTCGACGGCTGCGCGCTACGCCCGCACGCCCGGTCAAAAGCTGCGCCGGTTCAAAACCTTCTCCTACGCCGCCCGATCGTGGTCGAAACCCCGCCGCGTGATTGCCCGGGTCGAGGTTGGCCCCATGGGGCGGGATACCCGCTACATCGTCACCAATCTCGAGGGCGGCCGCGGCAAGCATCTTTATGAGATGCTCTATTCCGCGCGTGGCCAAGCCGAGAACCACATCAAGGCATGGAAGACCCATCTCGCATCAGACCGAACATCCTGCTCGAAGGCGAACGCCAACCAGATGCGCCTGATGCTGCACAGTTGCGCCTACTGGCTCTGGTGGAAATTGCGCGCCGCCTGCCCAAGGAGATCCCCGTGGCGCCGCGCCCAGTTCGACACGCTGCGGCTGCATCTCGTGAAGCTGGCCGCCACCATCGTCGAAAAGAAGACCCGGATCATCGTCACGCTGCCGGCATCGTGCCCACGACGGGGACTTCTCCACTTTCTCTTCGACGCCCTCGCCCCACCGAAAGCAGCCTGACGCGAGCGCCCCGACAACCCCGAAACATCAATCCACACCGCCCAAGACCCAAGTCACCGACCGGCTTGCCAACCGGACGCCGGCCCCGCATGCGCGTGACAATCCCGAGACCCGAGGAACCGCCCCCCTGAGCAGAAGACGACAGCTTCATGAATTATTCGGGCTAAGTTACTACACCTTACTACAAAGGACGCGCTTTCATGGCGCGTCTTTTGCTTTTTCAGATTGAGTCCTACCGGTCTGATTGCAAAAGCAACGCCGCGGCTGCGAAACGACTGGTAGGTAAGTTCATAGACCTTTAATGAATCATCCCTAGAGGGGATTTATCTTTGTTCCCTCGATCCCGCTACCCGCAAAAAAACCAACTCGATCAACGAAGAAAACGACTATGCCTTTTCTGACAGTCGTCGTTGACAGTTTGTTCATGAAGCCAAAGTCCGCGACCATTACGGATGGACCAACCCCCACTTCCCAGCCATTCGAGTTTTGGACATAGTCTATTGAGGCCTGATCCATGAAAGCCATCACATAGCCAAAACTCGTGACGCCGCCCTGAAAACCATACGATGCGGCAGTCGATCTATAGTAACTTTGTTTTTTACCATCTTCTCGCCAAACCCCATTGCCAGTTGCCAGCCCAATTCCATACCCGCCCTTTATGATTTGGGGAAAAATCAGGAGAGCCTGCGCTTCTTGAGTAATGTTTGCCGACCCGGGCTCAGAAGCCGTTAGCCTTGCGAGTGTCGCGGTGGCGTCTACTGACAGCCCCGCACGAAAAATATCTTTCCG
>JANSXJ010000485.1 GCA_024743015.1 Hyphomonas sp.
GATGGAATGGACCAATCATGATTGCCCGTTCGTGAAGAAACACTATGCCGAGCCGGTCAAGAACATGCAGACCCTGCAGTCTGATGCGACCTCGAACGGTACGGTATGGATTCAGGTGATCTCGTCTGCCCCTGGCAAACAGGGCTATCTGGAAGCCGAGGCCGCGCTGGCCAAGAACACTGAGCGCGGAGCCGCTCCGACATATACGATCCTCGATCCGGGCGGCGAAATCGGCCGCGCCTATGACGCAAAGACCACTCCGCACATGTATGTCATCGAAAGCGATGGCACCTTGGCCTATGAGGGCGCGATCGACTCGATCCGTTCTGCCAAAGTCGACGATATCGCCGTCGCCACAAATTATGTCTCCGCAGCGCTCACGGCCGTCGCGGCTGGCGACACGCCAGACGTGGCGAGCGCCAAGCCGTATGGATGCTCAGTGAAGTATTGAGCTAAGCCCGCTCATTCATCCCAAAAGGTCGCTCCCCTGCCCGGAGCGGCTCTTTGCTGGGAAATTTTGCGAGAAAAATCTTCGCGATCAACTTTTTCGTCGCGTACTTTCGAACGCCCGACAAAAGCGCGCTCAACTACGAATGCTAGGAAAATGGTGGTTCGGGGGAGACTTGAACTCCCGACCTCACGATTATGAGTCGAAAACTGACAAACCCAAAGAAGTAAATAGGGATAAAAAACAGAAGGTTAGCGATCGCAAAAGATCAAAAAGTGTCACGCAAAACCGCAAAAAACCGTAGTTTGCGTTACAATTGCGTTACACCTTAAACCCTCGTGCAATCCCACGACTAATCGACGAAACTGGACAAATGAATCGTGGTGGCGCGACAAACTGTGTAACGCAAACCATCTTGGTGAGTGGTATGATCATCAGCATTCATTGCGGTTTCTGCACCGCTACCTGTGTCACTCGATGTGAGCCGTCGAAAAGAGCGATTGTGAAGCGCTATGGGATGATGTCCCAGAAGGCTCTTTCAATCACGCGTGGCACGGAAATTACGATGTGGGAATACCGCTATCTATGAGATCCGTCAGTCACTTCACAAATGGTAATGGAGTGTGTGCTGAAGATAATGAAGCCGGGTTGGGCGCTGGCGCTTTGGGAGTGGCATTCGCTTTTGAATCGCTATCCGTGCTCGATCTGAAAGTTCAGTGCATTGGTGCGGTCGATGCACGCAATGATTGTCTGGCGTGCGGTACTGAGAGCGCTGATGGTAGCTTCGTTGTGACGAGCGAGATCAAAGCCGACACATCAAAAGGTGCTTTGCGATGGGTGCTCGGCGACTTGCTTAAGAGGCACGGAAAGGGTGTCGGTCAAGGTAGCGACTTTTTTCTCCATGCGGGCGGCGAGATTGTAATTTCTCACAAACCAGCGATGGATCTAATGCCATGGGTGGAAAAGTGAGCTTCAAAGTTTCGACCCAGCGATCATTGCGTCGAACGAATATCTGAACACACTTTGACTCATGTTCACTAGCCGTTCGAATCATTCTCATCGCATACTGAAATACAAGATACGGTATAACTTTTGCGATAGGGCGAACCCAAGCCGGACTGTCCGCTTATCGACTTGGAGCTAAATTTGGCGTTCCCCAAATGTCATACGTACTTCGACAAAGTTGTGAAAAAACTCTTCGCCCGGAGTGACAATGCAAAGCATTCCCGTTCGCTCAAGCAGTTTCTCGACAACGATTTTTCCAGCGTGGTGGCTTCCTCCCAGTCAGATTCGGTCAAGTTCAATCGCTTTGCGGCACCAAGAAGAGAGAGGCTCTCATGCACTCGCAGCATTGCTATGAACATGCGTGACATAGGCACGCGAAGCCCGGGTTCGTCCTGCCAAGAGCGACCTCCGAAATATTTCTGAGTAACGCGTTGTCCAGCTCCGTAACAGTCGAAATCTATACACCCGCGAAATCCCAAATTGTCTAGGTCGTTGTGGATAGAACATCGTGCATGTGAATCTAGATTTGGGCACGGTCGTCCCTCAGGCTTATCGAGTGCGAACAGATTTGAACGATCAATTCGAAGTGCGAAGCAACACAGTGCGGCGCACCGCTGACAGTCAGCGCGTAAAACAATTTTTTCCATAATGGGCGGGCCTTTGGCGCAGGGAGAAGGACGCGAATCTTTGAGATCGCGTTAGCCAGTTCTGCGTTTAGTGAAAATTTTCGGGCCCGCTGAAACGCGGCGAAGTGGATGAACGTTATCGCCGATCTCGAAAATGTCTAGCCCGATTTTCATTTTGTTAGCAGGGCAGTGTTGGCAACGATTGAGGAGGATCGGAATCAACTTCACGAAGTTCAATTCTCGGATTTGCACGCATCGAACAATCTGTTCCCACGCCTCACAGCCACTATAGACCCAGTGCGTGTCGAACCAATCCATTATTACGCTGAGGTCGTCGCGACCACGACGAAATCCGGAACAAGACTAGACTGAATGAAGACATTGATCTGATCTCAGCGTGCGGGGGGGGGGGCA
>JANSXJ010000450.1 GCA_024743015.1 Hyphomonas sp.
GCAGGATCAGCGCGAGGGATGCGCCTTCATAGGGAGGGGGTGTGTAGCGGGCTTCGATCCGGCCCTGCGGGCCTTGAATGAGCATTTCTGCCATGACGGTTTCTCTCGCTTATCGGCGCTGAATCTAATTAGAGCGGCGGCTATAGCGAATCTCGGCAGGCAAATGCAAATTTTTCTGCAGAACTGCAGTCAGAAAGAGTGATTTAGCTGTTTTGCAGCTTGTAGAACTCGCGGCGCAGCTCGGTTTCTTCGTCAGTGACGATGGTTTCGACGGCTTCCAGACGGGACTTCAGTGCATTGATCTGGGTTTGGGACTCTTCGAGTTCCTGTTTCAATCGGGCGATTTCTTCGGACTTGCGCGACCGGTGCTCGCCGCGTCGTCGTCGTGAGCAGCTTCCACCCCGCTCGCTTCGTCCGGCAAACATTATGAACATGAGTGGGATAATCATCCACCAGATCCACGACATTTCGCCCATTTGAACCTCCATCTTGCTATTTATTGAATATCGATAATTTTTTCAGAAAGTCAAGGTTAACGGTTCAGAATTTCCTCTGACAGTCATGGTTGAACTCGTCGTGATCCCATATATCAGGCCGAGATGATTTACGCAGACTACAACGCAACCGCGCCTGTGCGACCAGAGGCAAGGACGGCGATGATGGCCGCGCTCGAAGTTGGGGCGAACCCATCCAGCGTCCACGGGCCAGGACGGGCTGCGCGCAAGCTGCTAGAGATGGCGCGGGCACAGATTTCGGTGGCGATCGGCGCGCGTGCTCAGGATATCGTCTTCACCAGTGGCGGCACCGAAGCGAACGCGCTGGCGCTGAATGGCGTGGCGGCTCAGCTAGAGGGCAAGTGCACGCTTCTTGTCTCAGCGATAGAGCATGAGGCGGTGATCAAGAATGCAGGCTATGCTGGCGTTCCGATGGAAACCGCCTATGTCACAGCCGATGGCGTGCTTGACCTGAATTGGCTGCGCGATCGGCTCGAGCGATGGGACCGGGCGCAGGACGGCACACCGATCCTCGCGTTGATGATGGCGAACAATGAAACGGGTGTGATCCAACCGGTCGCCGAAGCCGCCGCGATGCTGCGCGAAGCGGGCGGTCTGACCCATTGCGACGCCGTGCAAGGTCTCGGCAAGATCATGGTCAATGTGAACCTGCTTGGCGTGGATTATCTGGCGCTCTCGGCGCATAAAGTCGGCGGTCCACAAGGGGTCGGTGCGCTTTGGGTTCGGTCAGGCGCGCCGCTGAAACCCGTCTTGTTTGGAGGCGGCCAAGAACGCTCCTTGCGATCGGGTACGGAGAATCTGAGCGGCATTGTCGGATTTGGCGCGGCCACTGAGGCAGCCATCCGCGATATGGCAAAGCTGCAGGCCCTCGCGTCGTTGCGGGATCAAATGGAAGCGCGCCTGATCAAAGAAGCTGGCGTAACCGTTTTCGGAACCGGGACGGAGCGCCTGCCGCAAACGTCTAATTTCGCGATTTCAGGCTTCCGTGCGGAAACCCAGGTCATGGCAATGGACCTCGCGGGTGTGGCAGTCTCATCCGGATCGGCCTGCTCAAGCGGAAAAGTGAAGCGTTCGCTCGTGCTTGGCGCCATGGGCGTACCGGATGATCTCTCCGACAGTGCTATTCGTGTGAGCTTTGGGTGGGACAGCAAGTCGAAAGACTTTGACAAGCTTGCTGATGCCTGGCTGATGGCGGCCAAACGTGCGCTTGGATCACCTGTCTGATACCAATGACGCCACAATAAAAGGGTTGAGCTTCGCGCAGCGAACGCGCTTACTGCGTGCAGGAATCGTTTGGGAGGATGATATGAAAACGCGCGCAGCCGTCGCCTTTGAAGCCAAGAAACCCCTGGAAATCGTAGAGCTTGATCTGGAGGGCCCCAAAGCAGGGGAAGTCCTGGTCGAGATCATGGCCACCGGGATTTGTCATACGGATGCCTATACTTTGGACGGGTTGGACAGCGAGGGCATCTTCCCAAGTATTCTCGGGCATGAAGGCGCTGGCATCGTAAGAGACGTCGGCGCGGGCGTGACCAGTGTGAAGCCGGGCGATCATGTCATCCCGCTTTACACGCCGGAATGCCGAAAATGCAAAAGCTGTCTGTCTGGAAAGACCAATCTCTGCACCGCCATTCGCGCCACGCAAGGCAAAGGCGTCATGCCGGATGGCACGTCGCGTTTCTCCTATAAAGGCGAGACCATCTATCATTATATGGGCTGCTCCACCTTTTCGAACTTCACTGTGCTGCCCGAGATTGCGGTGGCAAAAATCCGCGAGGACGCGCCGTTTGATAAGGCCTGCTATGTCGGGTGTGGCGTGACAACCGGCGTCGGCGCTGTGACCAAGACCGCGAAAGTGCAAGCGGGGGATAATGTCGTCGTGTTTGGCTTGGGCGGGATTGGCCTCAACGTCATCCAGGCGTCCAAAATGGTCGGCGCAGACAAGATTGTCGGCGTCGATATCAATGCTGATAAAGAAGACTGGGGTCGCAAGTTCGGCATGACGGATTTCGTCAATCCGCGCGATATTAAAGGGTCACTGGTCGAGCATCTGGTGGAGTTGACCGATGGCGGGGCCGACTATTCCTTTGACTGTACGGGCAACACGGATGTGATGCGCGATGCGCTCGAATGCTGCCATCGCGGCTGGGGCACGAGCGTGATCATCGGCGTGGCCGAAGCCGGCAAGGAGATCTCGACCCGGCCGTTCCAGCTCGTCACAGGGCGAACCTGGAAGGGCACGGCCTTTGGCGGCGCGAAAGGGCGAACGGATGTACCGAAAATTGTCGACTGGTACATGAACCAGAAAATCCAGATCGACCCGATGATCACCCATGTCATGGGCCTCGAAGACATCAACACCGCATTCGATCTGATGCACGAGGGCAAGAGTATTAGAAGCGTGGTTGTGTATTAAATGA
>JANSXJ010000030.1 GCA_024743015.1 Hyphomonas sp.
AGCTGCGTCACGGCACGCCCGGCGCGATCAAGCGCGGGATGGCGCTCTCAGACTTGATGCAGGCCTGGCATCCGAATGAGCCGCATATGTACCTGTTCACGATCGGCACAACGGCAGCCGCCCGTGGCAAAGGCGTTGGCAAGGGATTGCTTAAACCCGTCCTGCAAGCTTGCGATGCGGCGGGCCTGCCGGTTTATCTGGAGAACTCAAACCCCGCCAATAGCGGCTTCTATGCCGCGCATGGCTTTGAACGCATGGGCGTCTTCGAGATCGGTGGCGACGGTACACCGATCATGGAACCCATGTGGCGGGAGGCTAAAACCTAACCCCGGCTAAGTGAGTAGTTCGGCGCTTCGCGCGTCATCTGGACATCGTGCACGTGGCTTTCGTGAAGGCCCGCTCCAGTGATCTGAACGAATTGAGCCTTCGCATGCAGCTCGGCCATGGTGGGTGCCCCGACATAGCCCATCGCGGCGCGCAAGCCCCCGACCATCTGGTGCACGATCGGCCCGATCGGGCCCTTGAACGGGACCTGACCCTCAATGCCTTCAGGAACCAGCTTGTCGCTGGCTGCGTCCTTCTGGAAATAGCGATCGGCTGAACCGCGCGCCATCGCGCCGAGGCTGCCCATGCCGCGATAGGCCTTGTAGGAGCGTCCCTGATACAGAAAGACCTCTCCGGGCGCTTCCTCGGTCCCGGCAAACATGGAGCCCATCATCGCCGTCGATGCGCCCGCTGCCAGCGCCTTGGCGAAGTCGCCAGAGAATTTGATACCCCCATCAGCGATGATCGGCGTGCCGCTGGCTTGAGCCGCTTTTGCGCAGTCCTCAATGGCCGTCAGCTGAGGAACGCCAACACCTGCGACAATCCGTGTGGTGCAGATTGAGCCCGGCCCGATCCCGACCTTGACCGCATCCGCGCCGGCATCAATCAGAGCTTTGGTCGCTTCGCCGGTCGCTACATTACCTGCAATGATCTGAACCGAGTTGGAGATCTTCTTGGCACGCGCCACGGCCTCGCCGACAGCCTTGGAGTGACCATGCGCGGTATCGATGATCACCGCATCAGCGCCTGCCTCGATCAACGCGGCAGTACGTTCAAAACCTGCATCACCGACTGTCGAGGCCGCGGCCACGCGCAAGCGCCCGCCATCATCCTTGGCGGCATTTGGGTTCACGGCCGCCTTGTCCATGTCCTTGACGGTGAGCAAGCCAATACAATTACCGGCATCATCAACGATAATCAGGCGTTCAATCCGGTGCTTGTGAAGAAGTGTCCGCGCATCTTCGATAGGAACATCCATCTTCACCGTCACGACGTCGCGCGTCATCAGGCTGCCAACTTGTTGATCTGGATCAGGCGCGAAGCGCATATCGCGATTTGTGATGATCCCGACGAGTTTCCCATTCTCGACGACAGGAATACCAGAGAATCCAGTTTGGCTTTTGAGAGACTTCAGTTCGGCCAGAGTTGCTGACGGCTCGATCGTGACCGGGTTCATCACCACGCCGCTCTCGTACTTCTTGACTTGCGTCACTTGCGCGGCCTGCTCCTCAACCGAGAAATTGCGGTGAATGACTCCGATCCCACCGGCTTGTGCCATCGCAATGGCCAGCCTGGCTTCAGTGACCGTATCCATCGCCGCTGAGATGAGCGGAATGTTCAGGCCAATGGATTTGGTCAGATGCGTTGAAACGTCCACTTCGGACGGTGTGACCTCACTCGCGCCGGGCTGAAGAAGCACGTCGTCAAAGGTGATCGCTTGTCGGATTTTCATGTGGGGAGCTCCCTTTTTGGCTCCCTAATTGAGTCACCCTTTCAGGGCAAGCCCCGTTTTGTTCTGAAACTCAGTGCGGGGCGTCGCCGCCACCTTTGAACGGCAGCTTTTATGCCTAGATTTAGCGATGTTTGCGAGTTCAGGACAATGAAATACAGCGAGACGCGAAATAGGCAGGAGGTCGACCAAAGCAGTCAGCACTTTTATGCATCGTACCCTTCGCATCGCGGGCCTCAGCGCTCCGCAGGGTACGCACTACTGGTACGGCGCCCTCGGCACCTGGTTTTGGGTCGATCCGCACAACGAGATTGTGTTCGTGGGAATGATCCAGACCCGAGCCCCCTTGGGACCAGATATCATCGCTGCAACCATGAATAACGTTTACGGTCCAACCGCGGGACAGAAACGTGCAAACGCCTCATCGCATTAGTCCATCTCGAAGCAAAAGGCACGATCAGGCGTCGGATGGATCCGGAGCACCGGGCACCTCGTCGGCCTGGTCTGACGGTCTTCCGGGAATAGCATAGCTGCCCTTCAGCCAGCGAGACAAATCAACATCCGCGCAGCGTTTCGAGCAGAAGGGTTTGAACTCTGCGCTAACCGTCCGCGTTTCGCAGACAGGACATTTCTTTTTACTCATCGCTTCCGTATTCCGCTCTTATCTGTCTCGGATTCAGTGATCGTGACCCGGCCCCCAAAATAGCGCGCCAGTTCAGCCTTCGCTTCTTTCTGTCGCTCGAGATACGCCGTGCGCGCGGGTTTGGAAAGCATCAGTTCGAACAAAGCCGAAGGATTGGCAGCGGCTTCGCGCTGTGTCGCTCTGAACAGATCCAAGAGTTCGGTCTCACCGGGCTTGGCCAACAATCTGTCCTCGATGGGCGCATAACGCCACGGCGCGCTCGCCTCCATCAAACCGAGGGGTGAAGGCCTCAGGACTTTTGTGCCCGGAATATCGTACGCTTCGAATGCAGTCTCCGCCGAGGCTTTGAGTTGCTCATTCGCACCCTTGTTGAGCGGGCCGATGCAATCCAGGACCAAAGTGCCCCCCAGAGCGCGCAAACTCACCTGCCGCGCCATTTCGGCAACCGCGTCCTTGTTGACCGCTAACGCGCGGGCGCCAGCACTGCCTTTGTGTACGCGGCCGGATGTATCGATATCAAAGGCTGTCAGCGCTCTTGTTCGGTCGATGTGGAGCCGGCCTCCACCAGGTATCGTGACGGAAGAAGATAGCGCTTCATCAAACGCTGCCGCGACAACGTCTTCATCCGCGTGTTCCTGAAGGTCACCGGTCAAGCCAATGCTGGAACACCAACGGGTCCATGCATCCATGTGAATAGGGTCACTGGTGGCCTGGATCGCACGGGCGAGCTTGTCTTCGCGCCGCTCACTAACGATTTCGACAATCAGCCTTGCCCCTTGCGTCAAGCCGTTCCGGTCCTTGAGTCGCAAAAAGGCCTCCTCTCCGCTTTCCAGCTCCAGAAACGCGCCACCGATCGAATCCGCAAACTCGCGCAACCGCGCTTCGTGCACACTCCCGTGCCTTGCAGATTCGCCAACGCCGCTCCAACGCTCGAGGAAAAGTCTGCAGGGTCGCCCTTTCGCGTCGAGCAAGACGCCGCGACGTTCACCCGGCGAGTCATGAATGCGAATGCTGGAATACCGAACTGCGTTCATTCCTGTTTGCAGGCGCGCACACCGAGCACTGGAAGCTTGGTGTCCCAGCCTTGCTTGTCCCGAATATTGATGAGGCCATTAGCGATCCGCTGACCGCCTTCCAAGACTTCACCAGCCTCCATGGTCAGCACGAGCTCTCGGCCATCTTCTGTGAGATAGGTCATATTGGTATTGAACTGCCCGAAGATATCACCACCGGCTCCAATCTGATTTAAAACCAACGGCACTTCTCCCTGCGCAAAAGCAGCAGTACCGGAAAGTGCTTTTGAAAAGAAGATGAACTTCGTAACGTCAGTCTGGCTCCAAAGGAATAGCCCGCATTCTCCGACGAGCAGTTCCTGTGGTCCCAGCGCAGAACTTGGAACACTATCAATTGCGGGCTTCATCGCGATTAGGCGGGCACGCTCCGCTGCGGGATCATCGCCGCTAGACTGACACCCGACCAGCAAGAGAGACAATCCAAAAGCCAGAGAGAGAATGCGGATCATTGCGCCAGTCCTACAGTTCTTGATTGCCGGTAAACGAATTCCCCATTCTCGCGGACAAAGCCAATCTGGGTCAATGCGAGAATGATCTGCGTGTCTTGCGTCCTCACGCGAGTGGCGAAATCACCGCCTCCAAGAATGTTCGCGCGCGCATCTATATTCACTTGGTCGCCAGCATCGGACTCCCCGGTCATGGCGATCTTAAACGATCCGCTCTCACAACTTATCGGTCCCTCAATCTCACCAAAATGGCGTCCATACTGTGAGGCAAGCGTCGACAATGAAGTCGTCGACAGGTTTCCAGATGCAGCTTCACATCCTGATCGCTTGAGTTCAAACGCCCCATCCTCGACATCCAGAGTTCCGCCCATGGCGCGCACAGCGGGTTCCAGTCCTTCGAGTGCGCTGATTTCGAGGCGCATACGTATCTGTTCGGCCGTAACCGTGCTCCGTGAGAGCGTCAGCGTAGCTGTGCCCTGCCCTCCAGCGCCGCCCCATTGCACATCGTACGACGGCGACAAAGTGATCAGTGAAAGCGGACGCAGTTTCAGGCTGACATCTCCGATCGGCTGCGTCCCCGCGTAAAAGCCGCTAATTCGGCCCTTCATCAGGGTTCCATCTACTTTCGCCCAACCAATTCCCATATTACCGACGCCCGACTGATTGAGAACGAATCCAAGCGGGGTAAATGCAAACAATCCGGCAATCAGCGCCAGAATGAATAAGATTAGCATCAAGAATTTGCGCATCATTGTCCTCCTGGAACCAGGTCGACACTGGCCCGCACGAGACCTCCTCCCGCCTGCTCCATGTTGAAGCGCGTGACCTGGCCTGAATGATTGGCTTGTACGCTCTCCAACCAGACAAAAATGAGGCGCGGGTCCACATCTTCGAAAATCAGTCGGACGCTGTTAGAGTCATTGCCCTGCAATCTGGCAATCGATAGGCCGACCGTTCCGGCCGCTCCCGTCACTGCGGCTTTGAAGTCCTCAATGCTCGCTGAGGTCGGACGCGCGTTGGTCGGCGCGGCAGCGCCCAGTGCGCGCTGCAAACCGTAACGTTCCTGGATACGCGCGAGCGATCGGTCCGCTTCGTTTAGCCGGACTTCCGCTTCGGCCCGTGCCGACATGGTCGGTACCAGCAAAAATTGCCACCCGACTATGACGACGGTTAGCAAACCAGCAATCGCGATCAGCAGGCGCTCCCGCGGGGCCATAGATGTCCACCAGGCGCTCATGACGACCCCGCCTCCAGAGTGACGTCCCCAATCACGCGGCTTCCGCTTTGACGAGAGTCCCCGGATCGCGCCGTCAACCCGGACTCACTGAGGACAGTCGTCAACCGATCGACGTCACCAAATGTCTCAAATGCAATTGATGCCGTGAGCTGGCGGCGTGCGCGATCATATCTAAGGGTCCGAAGCTCACTTCCTTCGACTTGAGCCAGGCCATTGTAGAGCACCGCGCTCGCATCAAGAACACCAGGGAACTGCTCACCCGGAGTATCAGCGCTTCCGGCGATCGATAGGACTTGCCGGACATCACCGCCAAGCTCGGGCCAACCGACGCGCGCAAACTCCTGCGCAAGGGTATCAAGCTGCTCGGCCCGTGCGTTCATTGCTCGTGTTTCCAAAACCAAGGAGGCAAACCATCCCAATGCGGCGACTGCTGCCAGAGCACCAGCCAGCTTCCAATGCCCGAACCCTTCCAGATCCACCGGTCTGCGTGGTTCATAGACTCCCTGACGCAGTCGAACGCCTCGATCGCTCTGTTCCGCCCAGGTCGCGAGTTGGACCAGTAGCGCTTCCAGTGAGTTCGCACCGACCTCCTGCGCCGAGCGCCCGAGCGCCTCCGCCACGTGTTTTCCGTGAATTTCGATATCAGGATACGAGGCGCTCAGCGAAAACAGCACGTCTCGTCCAAACCCGGCATCGAGTGCAAAACTACGATCGCCCAATCGCCCGAGCACCAGACCGGGCGCCTCATAAAGAACATCACGTTCAGGTAGCAGACTATGCGCTGAAATGAGTTCGGCCTCATCCAATCCATGGTCAGCCAACATCTGGATCAACTCATCCATGCGCTCGGTCGAGATCACATTGATCCGCCGTGCGGCAGAGGGGTTTGCCTTATCAGGCGCAGAGAGCGCGACATGGCTGGACTCTACGCCTTCAGCGAGTTCATCTTCAAGGGCGTAGGGAGCGGCTCGGCGCGCTTCATTTTCGTTGCGCGCGGGTATCAAAGCGGAATGACCGCTCACGTCCAGACCACTCAGGAAAACCGTCAGGTTCTTGCCTCGTTGATCAACACCGCCGCGGTCCGCACTGATGCCCCAGCCATCGCCGCGCGGTCGCGCAAACAGCAGCGTATCGTCAGGTTGCAGTAGAGCGTAAACGCGCGCCATCAGCCGATCCTCTCCCTGCGGAGCGTTCGAATGGGCCGGCCTGGCTGTATTTCAAACAAAAAGCGCATGGTCATGTCTGAACCGCGATAGGATATATTGGTTGAAACTTCCACAAGACTTGTGACGAGACCTAGGCGATCCTGCCGAACCAGTGTCGGATCAATGGCTTTAACGATTGGATCTTCCAACAAATCCTCAACCGCTGCCCATCCCGTGCTGGGACGAGACGCGATCAGGTCCCGGGCATCCTCGATCTTTATCGCATTGGAAAAAACCTGCTGCAGGAGCGGTGCATGATGGATCTCCAGCGTATTGATATTAAGAACCTGAATTGGCGCATCTTCGGGCAGTGCGCAGAGGACCGGACGCACCCGCGCAAAAATCTCGGGCGTGTATCCCCGAATGGCCCGCAGCTCATCCAGCGAATTGAGCTTCTGACCGGATGTTCGATAGGAAGGGGTTTCGCTCAGGTAATAGGCATCCTCTGCGCCGCCGTTTCCTGGAACGGAGTTGTCGTCCATCCAGTCTGTCAGAGAGGAGACCAGCGCGACCATGTCCGACGCATATCCATCTTCGATCAGTGAGATCAGCAGCGCCTGATACGCCTCTTGCATGTCGGGATCTGCTACAAAACCGCCCCGTTCGCCGGGCGAGGTGAGGTTATTCACATCGAAACAATTGGTCGCGTCGCGAACGGTTACGATCAGGACACCATCTTCCAAGGGGATGGTCTGGGGTGAATCCAGCCCGGGCATTCCCAGAACGAGCTTGCTCCCAATGGGACCGAGAATTTCTGTCAGGCGCGCCTTCGCAACTTCTTCAGCCGAGGCCCCGTAAAATGCGAGCTGCGCCTGAGCGTCAAGTGCGCGCGACCGAACCGAGGCTTGGGTAACAGCCTGAGTCACCGCCAGCGCTGCGACAGACATTGCAGCGACGATCATCATTACCGTCAGCAAGGCAGCGCCGCGCTCAGACGTGTTTCGACGCATCATACCCGCCCCCCCGACAGAGCTGCGAGGGATAGACTGGTTCCGTTTTCAAACCGTACAGTCATCTCAATCAGGTCGGGCAAGACGTCGATGCCGGTTTCCCCGCCGTTTCGCCAAAAATCTGAGACCTGGTCACCTCGAAGGAATTCAAGCTCAACCGTGCGAACATGGTTGAGCAGCACCCGCGAAGAGATGGGTGTTCCCGCGGTTGCATCGGGACGAAGCCCGACTTCCCGCACCAGGTTTCCATCCCGCAAAACGTACTGGACGGCCTGCAATCCACTGCGCTGCTCGGCATAGCCAGGGTTGATCCACCCAGTCCGAACGAATTGCAGAAACGGTGCCTCATTGCGCGGCTGTTCGCCGACAAGCCCGATCGGTTCGGAGAACCCATCAAGCGGACGGATCATGCGATCGCTCATCGCCATGATGTCCTGTCGGATCAGACGCTGCGCAACATCAAGTTGCCGCGTAGTCTTTTCCTGGTCGCGCAACTGTTGACTGGTCGTCGTCGCGCCTATGAGCAGCGCCGAACCGGCCGCAGACACAATGGCCAGAATAAACAGCGCGACCAGTGTCTCTGCCAGCGTAAATCCGGATTGATGCTCTCGGACCGACCTCATCCGCCATCACCCTCCGTTTGCCCTTGAGGCGCAACGTCTCCGGGAAGGTTGGCGGGAATGTATTTGAGGCTGATCAGGCTCGCCAAGACCTGTTCGCTATTGTCGGACCGGACATCGACGCGAAAATTTTGAAGTTGCCCGACTTGTGCCGGACTGGTCGTCCGCGTCCAGACGAAAGTTCGCCCCATCTGATCCGCCTCGCCGGTAGAGATCCCCGCATCGAGCACCGTGCGCGAAGCCATGGCGCGCGCCAGCTCATTCTCCGCGACTGTGCGGGCGAGGAGTCGGGTCTCGAGGCTCGCAGCATTGCGATTTGCGTCCGTCGTCACTTGTAAAAGCGGAATCGCTGCGAGGGCCAGTATACCCATCGCGGCAACGGTTTCGACGAGGCTGAAGCCAGCTTGGGCGCACGACCTAACGTTCAACAAGGACCACCTCCCCGGTTCCCAGAAGGCTGATATCAATGCGAACACCGCGCGCCCGCAGCTGAAACTCTGCCGGTTGAACGATACCGGTCGGATCGAAGATAAGCTCCGGCCAGCTTTCAGGGCGTGCGCGCTCTACGGTCTCTACGGAGATTTGCATCGCGCTTGGCAGGACTTCAGGTCGTCCCTGAGGTCGCCAGCCATCTTTACGCCATTGCACCAGCGCATATCCGCGATCGGTTAGCTGCAATCCCAGCGATTGTCCGGCAAAGATCGCCTGGTCCTGCGCGTTTCGGAGAACCGTGGCGAAGGCTTGTGCGCTGGCTTGCTCTTCGGTTGGACGTTGCGGCAAAGTTAAAGTGACGATGCCCGCGGTCAGCCCGATGATGAACAACACCGTCATGACTTCGACGAGAGTCATGCCTTTTTGAACAAAATGGCGGTGCGCGGCGATCAATTGTCTAAGCCTTCAATGCGGCGGGCAGACCCCGTCTAAACATCCCAGATGCTGATATCGGCATTGTCTTCTTCGCCGCCTTCGCGCCCGTCAGCGCCGAGCGAATAGAGGTCATATGGACGGCCGTCTTCGCCTGGAACCTCATAAATATAAGGGCGCCCCCAGGGGTCGTTGGGGAGTTTCTGAATATAACCGCCGGGTCGATAGCGATTGCCGTCCGGTGCATTGTCGGGGATGGTGACCAGCGCTTCCAGGCCTTGCTGCTCGGTCGGGAATGCGAACATATCGCCATTGTAGGATTGCAGGGCGCCGGATAGGCGCGTGATATCGGTGATGGCTTTTGTCGTTCGCCCCTGGCTCATCGCGCCGGTGACATTGATCAGTACGACGGTTGAAAGCAGGCCGATAATGAAAACGACCACCATGATTTCCGTCAGTGTAAATCCGCGTTGACGGTTGCGACGCTGGGTTTTTGGATCTTTCATATTCATCTTCCTCAGGCACCAATAGCCATCGTGTTAAGCTGCAGGATCGGCAACATGATGGCGAGAACAATCAGGGCGACAACCCCGGCGAGTAATACGATCAGCAGTGGCTCGAGCAGGCCGAGCGCAATCGTGGCATTGCTATCGAGCTCCTCCTCCATGTAGTCCGCGGCACGGTCGATCATGGCGGGCAGATCTCCGCCGCGTTCTCCGCTCGCCACCATGTGGACGAACATAGGCGGAAACACTCCGGTTTGCCGCATGGCGCGATTGAGTGGCTGACCTTCTTCGACCTGCCGACGCACGCTCACTGCGGCCTGCCGGAAAACTTCGTTACCAACAGAGCCCTTGGCGGCGATCAAAGCATCCGGAACGGTCGCGCCGCTACCGGAAAGCGTCGCGAACGTGCGGGCAAATTGCGCCGCGTTGGCGCTACGGATGACTTTTCCGAGCAATGGCAGCCGCAAGACGACGCGATCCCAGCGCATCTTGACGGCGGGAGACTGGAACGCGCCGCGCAGCATCCAAATGCTGAGGCCGATTGCTGGAACGATGATCAGCCCCCAACCGCGCATGAACTCAGAAACGCCAATCACGGCATTGGTGAGAGGTGGAAGTTCCTGACCCAGGGTCTCGAATTGTTCGATTACCGCTGGCACCACGAAAATCAGCAACAGGACCACCACCAGCATCGCGACACACGCAAGAACGATCGGATAGATGAGTGCCGAGAGCATCTTGTTTTTAAGTTTTCGCGACTTCTCAAGGTGCGTTGCTAATCGCTCCATGACATCCCCGAGCCGACCAGAAGACTGCCCCGCCGATACGACCGCGCGATAATAGGGCGGAAACGCTTTGGCCGATTGGCTAAGCGCTTCGGAGAAGGAAAAGCCTTCTTGCACACTGCCCCGAACCCTCATCAGCGTGCGCCGCGTGCTGGGCTTCTCCGCTTCACTTGCGATTGCCCCCAGCGCCTCCTCGACGGGAGCGCCCGATTTGATCAGCATGGCAAGTTGGCGGGTGGTGAGTACCAGATCACTGCCAGAGAGCGACCCGCTTCCCGCCGCTTTCGCATTCGACTTTTGGCGCGCCTCTTTGACATCGAGCGGCGACAGTTGCCGCAAGCGCAATTCCTTACGGGCCGAACGGGCTGAATCTGCGGTGATGACGCCGGTCGCGCGCTTCCCGTCAGCACCGATGGCGACATAGTCATAGACCGCCATCGCCTAGTGCTCCTCTTCGCGTCGGCAGACCCGCAAAACTTCCTCTACACTGGTCTGTCCGTCCCTGACATATCGCGCAGCGTTGCGAAATAGCGTGTCATGCTCGGCAAATGCCATATTCTGGATGTCATCCTCTGAACCATCGGCGCGGATGAGATCTCGCAGCCCGCTATTGACCGAAATAAGCTCGTAGACCCCGAGCCGGCCATTATAACCGGAATTTCCGCAGGCCATACAGCCGACCGGGCGCCAGAATTGCGGGGCGTCAGCCTGGCTCAGGCCAAACATGTTCAATTCTTCGACCGACGTCGTATGTGGCTCACGGCAGTGTTCGCAGAGTTTTCTGACCAGACGCTGGGCGATAACCGCTTTCAGCGTAGCGGCAAGAACATAAGGCTCAATACCCATATCGCGCAGACGTTGGATAGCGCCAGCCGCACTGTTGGTGTGCACGGTGGACAAAACCGGACGCCCTGTAGAGGCAAATTCGAACGCAACTTTCGCCGTCTCGAGATCCCGGATCTCACCCACCATCACCACGTCGGGATCATGCCGAAGGATCGCGCGTAGCGTAGCCGCAAACGTTAGCCCTACCTTGTGGTGCATCTGCGTCTGACTGATCCCATCAAGCCCGTACTCGATCGGATCTTCCAGCGTCATGACATTGCGCTCGCCATTGTTCAGAACGGAGAGCGCGGAATAAAGCGTCGTTGTTTTTCCCGAGCCAGTCGGACCGGTAACGAGCGTGATGCCGTTCGGTTGCGCGAGGATCTCCCGAAATCGATTGAGAGTCTCGGTATCCATACCCAATTCATCGAGACCCAGCAGAGCATTGCGTGTATCGAGCAAGCGCATCGTGACGCGTTCACCATATCGGCTCGGTAAGGTCGAGACGCGCACATCGATGCTGCGACCGCCAATCGATAGCGAGATACGTCCATCCTGAGGTATGCGCTTCTCTGCGATATCGAGGCGCGCCATGACTTTGATCCGAGAGGTCAGTGGAGCGGCGAGCCGGCGCGTGGGGGTCAGCACCTCCTGCAAGACCCCGTCAATCCGGTATCGCACTGACAGATTGTCCTCATGCGGCTCAATGTGAACATCAGACGCCTTGCGGTTCACCGCTTCGTAGATCAGGCCGTTGATCAAACGAATGACCGGAGCATCGTCATCCCCGTCAAGAAGATCGGCCGTTTCTGGAATCCCGTCGACAAGACTCGCGAGCCCGCCCTGATTATCAAGCGCTGCTTCGGCTTCATCACCGCTCACTCCATCACGAGCATAATGCTCCGCCAACGCCCTCTCAAACTCCTGCGCTTCCATTGCCTTGAGTTGGACAGGGCGACGCAGAACCCGGCGGGCTTCGAGCAGACTGAACGGATCAGCGCCATTGCGCACTCCGAGCAAAACCTCATCATGCTGTCCCGCCAGCACAACCACACCCTTGTCTCGGGCAAAGGAATAGGAAAGGTCAGTTTCGGCGAAGCTCATGATTTCAATCTATACCGTTTTAAAACAGAGTGTTGACCCCCATTCTAATCCCTCAGTCGACGGGCGGCTCCGACCCCAGAACGCTGCCAATGAACGCATCCAACTCGGATGGGCCTTCTTCCTCACCGGCACGCAACATTTCTTCCGCGCGAATGTAGCGATAGTTACGTGATGTCATTTCGCGCGCATCGTCACGATTGCGCACAATGGTCGGCCGGATGAACACCATCAAATTCGTTCGATTGTATGTGGTCCCTTCGGACTTAAACAAATTGCCTACAACTGGAATATCCCCGGCCAGCGGTACTTTCGAATTCACGGTTTCATCGGCTTGCTCGATCAGACCGCCGATCACGATGATCTCGCCATCGTCCGCGAGGACATTCGTCGTGATCTGGCGCTGATTTGTCACGAAATCATCCGTACCGCTACTGAGATCGGTGGAGATGCTGGAGACTTCCTGAAAAATATCCATCCGGATTGTGTCATCTGCCGAAATTCGAGGTGTCACGCGCAGTATTATGCCCACGTCTTGTCGCGTTACAGTTCGAAACGGGTTGCTATTGTCCGAGCTCAAGGTCTCACCCGTTGTGACCGGGATTTGCTGCCCTACCAGGAGTTCCGAAGTGCCATTGTCCAGCGTCAGGTTGAACGGCTTGGACAAGACTTTCGACTGCGTATCCTTTTCGAGTGCTGTCAGGATGGCTCCAAACAATGTGTCACCATCGCGCCCTCCAACACCGAACGACGCACCATCCAGGCCGAGCAAGGATGTCACAGCGCCTTCGGTAAACGGATTGGTCCCACCAAATACGGTCGGATCGGCCACCGCACCCGCCAACTGGAGCAGGTTCGGCGCAGAGCGCGAGAAATTCGTACTTAGAAACGGCACTGTCGACTCGCCGGTTCCGGAAAGGAGGAACTGAACCCCAAGCTCCCGCGCCGTTTTGTCTGACATCTCCACGATAATCGCTTCAACCAGTACCTGGGCGCGGCGTTTATCGAGCGCGTCGACAACGCGTTCCATGGCAAGAATTGTATCCGGCGAGGCGCTGATCACGAGCGAGTTGGTCGGCTCATGATGCGCGATCGTCGCGCCCGGCACTTGCGCTTCACCGGGAGACGCTTGATCCGCCATCGTCTCCGCCAGCCGCTCGAGTATCGGAACAATATCCACGGCATCGGAGTTTTTAAGTTCGATGACACGAAGGCTGTCGCGAATGGGGTCCGTTTTGTCGAGCTCGCGCGCCACACGCAGGGCACGTTGAACCGTCGCCTCATCACCGCGAAGAACGATAGAGTTGGAACTGCTTGACGCGGAGACTTCGAAGCGATTGCCCGGGCTGTCATCGCGATCACTCAGCAGCTCAGACAGGATGTTCTGTACTTCCCGCGCGGGAACATTCCGTAGCTCAAGAGTTTCGACCTTCGTGCGGTCATCAGCATCGAGCCCTGAAACGATTTCTCGTAGTCTGGGCATATTGGATGCGTAGTCCACCAAGACCAGAGTATTGGAGCGCGCATTGGCGACCACTTGTCCTTGCGCATCGACAAGAGGTTTGACCATCTGGGCCGCTTCAATTGCGCTGAAATTGTCCAGTTGGAAGATCTCAGTGATGAATGAGTTCGGACCGGTATTGCGGACTGCTGCCTCGCCAATCGCGGCCTGCTCTGGAACAATTCGATAAACGCCTCGCCCGGCCGGGATCGCGGCAAAGCCATGCACGCGCAAGGTCGACAAAAAGACCTGGAAAACCTCGTTTGTCGTCATTGGCGCCTGAGACATGACGGTAACTCTCGTCCGGCGGACATCCGGATGGAGGATGAACGTGTTGCCAGTGATGATCGACACGTCGTCGATCAGGGCCGTGATCTCGACGTCGTTCAAGCTCAGCACGTGTCGCGCCGCCTGAGGTGAGTTCATCTCAGCCATCGCAATACCCTGGCTGGCCAGCGCAATGGCAGATGCTGCTATCAATCTCTTCATTAGAAAACCTTACTCACCAAAACTCAAACGAACGGTTCGTTGAGATCCGTTTCTGTTTACTTCCAAAACCGCTGTTTGCATTGCAGAAATGCGGTCAATCACATCGGTCATATCGAGATTGACAACCGAAGTGCCATTAATTTGCAGCAAGACATCTCCCGGCTCGAGCCCCGCTTGCCGCATTGTGTCTGCGTTGCCGATTGGATTTAGCCGGTAACCGCTCAAAGATCCGTTGGTCATTACCGGGCCGGCATTGATTGCTCCGAACAGCTGGTCCGGACCCGCTAAGCGGCCTGTAATCACGCCAGTTTCTCGCGATTCCGCACCCGTATCTCTCTCTGTTTCTGCGATCCCGTTATCGGTTACGACCTGGGAGTCGTCTGAAATCACAGACAGCCCGACACCGCGTCCACCCAGCATCAAGGTTTCATCCGCACCATCACGGTTAATAATGACACGATCAGACAAGATTCTTTCGAGCGTGACACCGGGAAGGATCTGATCGCCGACTCTGAAGTTGGACCCTCTTCCGTCCGGCGTTCGGATAATCGCATTTCCAGCACCGAGGCCCTCTGTCGACATGCGAAGACCATCCAATTGCAGATTCAGGCTGGTTTCCGGAACATCCTCTACAACCAGCTCGGTCTCCCCCTGATCAAATGGATTTACACTTATCAGGACCGTGCGATCTGTCGAAATAGCCAGTGTCGAGCTCGCGCCGCGCATCGGCGTCGGCAGCGGGCGTTCTGTATAAGTCGCTACAGAATCGGAAGGCGATGCGATGACCCAGATGAGCTTCGCCCCCAACAGGGCGAGAATGATCACGAGCGAAAACTCGACCGCCAGACGTATCGGACGCTCGATCTCGCTCAATCTTTCAAGGGCCGTTTGGGCGGCGCTGGCCATTCCGGTCTCTCCTCACCCCCCAGACTTAACCTTAATCCTAGGCGCTAATGGTGTGTTTTGTCACGTATAATTCTAAGCAACGAACCCTCACAACTCGGTTAAGACGGGTTGTGAGGGTTTGATGATGGCGTTCACTTTTGCTTCTGTGCGCTAGGTCGAATTTGAAGCTAGAACTTGGCCGACAGGCTGGCCGACAGACTGGTCCCTCGGTCATACGTATTGAATTCTACCCGCCCGACATCCGTCGTCGTGTTCACGAACTCCTCGTGCGCCTCATCGAGAATATTGCGCGCACTCAAGCCGAGCGTGAGCTCCTTGCCGCGGAAACTAAAATCACGGCGATACACGAAGTCGAGTTGGATACCCGGGTCCTCGATGACATCTTCCAGCCCCAGGCGTGCGTCCCCCCGCTGCAAAATGCGCTCGTCAACCCAACCCAATAGGACCGTGGCTTGCTCGACATCGCTCTCCCAACCAAATTGCAGGTTGAAGATGTTTTCCGGTGTGCCTTGCAGCTTGTCGCCGTCGTTCAGTCCCAGATCTGTGGCCAGAACGTTGCGATTCTCTGTCCCTGAGAAAACCAGGTCGGCGGCATCCACAAGCAGCTCGGCGGATGTAAAGGTGTAGTTGGTTGAGAAGATCCAGTCGCGATCCTGCCACCACGCACCCTCAAACGGCATCTCGAAGCGATTGCGGTACTCCAGCTCAAAGCCGAACAGCTCCGCCATCGGCGCGTTGATGTATGTGGTCTGATACACCAGCGAGCTCAATTCATTGATCTGCTCTTCGATCGGGTTGACGATTTCCTTGAAGAAGGCCGCGCCGGTGACGAACTGGTTGCGGCCCATATAGTATTCGAGGCGAGCATCATAATTGGTAAATTCGCTGTCCACCAAACCGCTATTACCGCGATAGGTCCGCGCCGATTCCGTATCGAAATAGGACGCCTCTGAGAGTTCGCGGAATTGGGGTCGGGCAACGGTTTCGGAATAACCCAGCCGCAGCTGCAAATCGTCGGCGAAGTTCCATGTGAAGGTCAGCGCGGGCAGAGTGTAATCATTGTCAATCCGCGTCGCTTCCGGTCCGGGATTACCGAAGCGATCTGAGGTCTCGACAAACTGCTCGCCGCTTTCCTGGCGCACACCAACCGTCGCTTTGATAAAATTGGTAACGTCAATGTCAGCCTGCGCATAATAAGCGGTGACATCCAGACCGGCTCTGTAGAAATCCGTACTGGTGGTCGACTCATTCAGGAAGAAACGGCTCGGCGCGATATTATCCGGCGAAAACAGGAAGTCCGGGCGCGCCAGAGGATCGACGCCGTCCGCAATAGATCCGTTGAAGCGGAAATTGAACTGCTTGTAATCGCGTTCTGTCGAAGCATCATCAAATCCGCCGGACAGGGTAAGCTCTCGGGTGTCGCCGAGGTTGAACGTGTAGCTCCCATCCAAGCCGAAGCCGGTAACGTCATCCACCAGCTCCGTGAACTGGATATTGTAGCGGCCTTGCTGATTATTATAGGTCGGCAATCCGTTGACGACCTCACGAGTCAACTGTCTCTCGTAGGGCGAGTCATAGGTCGACTGGGCAACCGATCCTCGCCAAGTCAGGTCGAGATCGCCAAAGGCGTGCGACCCCGCAAGCTGGAACGAAGTCAACTCGCGCTCATACCACGCGGTGCGTTCCCGATGGCGGATCTCGTTACTGCCATCCTCACCGACAGAAATCTGAGCGTCTTTAGTTGTAGAGTGCACATAGAACAGCGTGCCTGAGACTTCATTCAATCCCTGAGCGACGGTGATTGAGCCCAGACCATTTACGATCGCGTCATAGGCGGTCTGGTCGACCAGGACATCGCGGTCGAAATCGCCGGAGGAATCATTCCGCAGGACCTGTTGTCTCGCTTCGCGTGTGGTCCAGCTGCTATCATAGCCGAGCACGCCGATAAGCCCGACATCAAACTCTCCAAATGCGAGCGCTTTGCCACCCTCCAGTTCGGCCTCGAATGAGGGGTGGAGTTCATCAGACTGGATCACCGATAGCGGCGTGTTGACCAGGCTTTCCCCGGCGATTTCGCGCTCCTGCGGGGTCAGGCTGTTAATATTGGTTCCGGTCGCAATCAGATTAGCCAGCGGCGCGGGAAGGTCCCGAAGCCCATCGTCATATCCCGACCAATCCGTATCGCTTCCACCCACGAAGAAGCCGGTATTTCCGGTGGTGAAGGTGTTGTAACCGGTGCCAATTTTGAGGTTCAGAAAGTCCTCGGCAGGCTGTCCAACGGTTTTCAGATCGATCAGACCGCCCCCGAATTCGCCGGGATAGTTCGCTGAATAGGTCTTCTGGACTGCCGCTCCATCCAGCATGCTGGACGGGAACAGGTCGAGCGGCACGGTACGACGCAGAGGCTCCGGGCTTGGCAGTGGCGATCCGTTCAGCAGCGCGACGGAGTAACGATCTCCGAGGCCGCGCACATAGGCAAATTGCCCGTCGACAACGCTCAGGCCGGACAGGCGCGTCAAAGCGAGGGCGGCGTTCGCGTCGCCCTGACGGGTCAGGTCTTCGGCGGAAAGAAAGGAAGCGACTTGCGAGGTCTGGCGTTGTGGTTCGGGAATGAATGCCCCGCGCACGACGACTGTTTGTAGTGTGCGTTCATCCTGCTCGGCTGTCGCCGCAGGGGTGTCTTCTGGTTCTTCCTGCGAGACCGCCATTGGCGCCACGGCCAGGACAAAGGCCGTCGAAAGCAAGAGTGAGTGTTTTGATGCGCGTATCATGAGATCGGACCTTTATTCGGTTCATCAATCCGTCAGCGAAGCGTTCTGGTCTTTCATTGCTGCGACGGTGAAAAATGGAGGACCGGGAAGAAGCAATCTGCCCTTCCCGGTCTGTTGTGTGTTGCTAGCAGGCTTCGCCATTTGGCAGACCGCAGGTCCAGCCTTGCCACCAGGTATCG
>JANSXJ010000568.1 GCA_024743015.1 Hyphomonas sp.
CGAAGAGTTTGAGCGCCTGATGAACCCCCTCGCCGACAAGCTGGGCGCTGCGGTTGGGGCATCGCGCGCCGCCGTGGATGCGGGCTATGCGCCGAACGATTACCAGGTCGGCCAGACCGGTAAGATCGTAGCGCCTGAGCTTTACATCGCCGTCGGCATCTCCGGCGCGATCCAGCACCTGGCGGGCATGAAGGACTCCAAGATCATCGTCGCCATCAACAAGGACGAAGAAGCGCCGATCTTCCAGGTCGCAGATTATGGCCTGGTTGCGGACCTGTTCAACGCTGTGCCGGAACTGACAGACGCTCTGTAAGCGACGCGGTTCTACCAGTGAACAAACCCCGGTCTCTACGACCGGGGTTTTTCTTTGGGCCAATCACACTATTCTAAACTCCTCATTTGGTGGAAAGAATGCGAACCGAACTCGCCAAACACCTGGATCATGATCCGCATTTCGAATGGCGTGGCCAGTCGGTAACGCGGCTCGAAAACCTGTCTGACATCGTCTTCGCCCTGGCGCTGGGCATGTTGCTTCTGACCGGCGCGCCGCCTGCCACCTTTGACGAACTGATCGAATTTCTGATCAATATCGTACCTGTAAGCGCAGCATTCGCCATTCTGTTCATGATGTGGAACGCGCATTTCACATTCTTCAGACGCTATGGGCTTGCGGACACCAAGATAGTCTTTCTCAACAGCGTGTTGCTTTTACTGGTCCTGTTCGTCGCATATCCCTTGCGGTTCATCTTCGACAGCTTGTTTGGCTATGTCGTTTTTCAGTTCACTGCAGACGCCACGAGGCTGATGGAGTCGAACATGGATTTCACGAACTCGGCGAACGGGGTCGCGATTTTCAATGCTGGCTATGCGGTGATCATCTTGCTCACCAGCTTGATGTATCAACACGCATTAAGCAAAGCCGACATGCTTGGCTTGAGCCAGAATGAGCGCCAACTGACCAAGCGAACCATGTGGATGTATCGCGGTGAAATGGTTTGCGCGATTATCGTGGTCATGGCTGCGACCTTGACGCCGCTCGGTCCGTTCGCAGGCGGCTTGCTCATCCTTATCTGGCCCAATGCCGTATATTGGGGCCACAAGTTCAGACTGGACGATGCTTAAGCGCTGATATGAGCGATGACGCGGCGCATATGTGGCGCGGTTCGGTGCTCAAACAAGTAAATGCCTTGCCAGGTACCGAGGGCAGCACGGCCATTCGCGATTGGGATGGATAGGGATGTCTGTGTCAGCGCCGCCTTGATATGGGCGGGCATATCGTCCGGACCTTCTGCGCGGTGCACCAGGTAGGACATGGACGGATCATTGGCGTCGGGCACGAGCTGCCTGAAGAAGTTGTTTAAATCGCGCTGAACATCCGGATCCGCATTCTCCTGGATGACGAGGGAACTGGATGTGTGCTGACAGAAGAGCGTAAGCAAGCCGCGCTCGACCGCCTCGCCGCGCACGAAAGCCTCGACGTCGGAGGTGAACTCATACAGCCCCTGCCCGCGGGTTGAGAGCTCGAAGGTTGCCTGGGTCATGTCCTCCACCCGAACTGAAAAGAGCGGCTCGAAAGCCGCTCTCTTGAACTTACGTATCCAGGAAGCTTCGCAGTTTCCGGGAGCGGCTTGGATGTTTCAGCTTGCG
>JANSXJ010000407.1 GCA_024743015.1 Hyphomonas sp.
CAGCCCTTCCTAGGGCCTCTACAAACTCAATGGTGCTTGCAGAGCTCTCTTTACCCGGAAGCGTGCGTTCGACGGAAATCTCTTCAACGTTCTGCCCACTCTTCCTGGCCAACCCTCGCAGTCTCGCTTCCGCGAGCATAATTCGTTGTCTGATGTCATCATCTAGTGCCTTGCTGCGATGGATTTGGTCCCGAAAATCCTCCAGAGCCGGAATCATCGTTCGTGGCACATGGCATTGAAACGTTCTTGTTATGGCTTCGAGCAATCCATAGCGCGATGCCAGAAGCAATGCAGACAGATCTAAAAGCAGTAATGGTTTCGAATTTTCAAGAGCTGGCAGATTCGGTCTATCTGGCAGGCCGGCGGCTTCGATGATCCGTGGGTACTGATCTCCGTTCATTGTAATAACTTCTGTCTTTTCAGACAGAAACATTTCTACGAAGGCGACCCGGTCAGAGCCAAAAGCCGCATGTGTCGGAGTATGCCCAAGAAGCCATTTTTCCCGCAGCTCTCTCTGCGCTACGTTCATTTGCTCGATGTGCGCGATCGCCTGATGAACGTCGTCGAACTGAATAACATGCGGGCCATTCCTCAGAGCGTCCTGAAAAAGCTCTTGGAACGCTTCGCTGTCGGCAACGCGCCGCATTCCGTAAGTGTTGGCCAACTCCCATATCTTGGTGGCCGCCATTGGATTTGCATCATCGGCAGCAATGAACTTCTCGAGCAGAGTCTGAGCCAATTCTACATCGTGCGGCGCAACGGCGTCAGCTGCAATCAACCGGCCAAATCCATCAACCTTTTGTTGGTCTACGAGTTTCCTAGCGTAGAGTTTGATCGTCGAAGCATCTTTGATAACTCGCGCTCGCTGCAGTATCTGTACTTGGTTCACTGGATTTGGAGCGCGCTCCTCCAACCGTACTAAAGCTTTCAATGTCGATCCGAACTTGCCCGCCCGGTCGGCCGCCATAGCTTGGAGTCGAAGAGCCGACAGCGGGAGCTGAGCGCCACCAAACACTGCCTTGTTTAACTCCAAGAGCTTGGCAGCTTGGTCGGGAAACCCTGCCTCGATCTTCGCTTCAGCGAGGATCAGTATCGAGCTTGCGTTACCGATAGCAAGCAGACACTCCTCCAGCCGCAATACCTGCTGATATGCCTGCCGATCGTTCAAAACTTGTGCAGCCGTCAACTGAAAGCTTCGATCCGCTGATCTGTTCAGCGCTTCGTCAGCCAATCGATCGAACTCATCAGAGGAATGATTATCGATTGCAACAATCAGTTGGCTATTGCCGGATAACTGGTCGCGCCATTCGTCAAGATAATCGTCGGCATCGGACCAACGGCCATGATACTTTTCGATCAGCCTGATTGCGTTCTCGGCATTACCGTCTTTGTCCTTTAAAAGAAGGGCAGCAACGACAACGTTTGTCGCGTCTCCGCGCCCGCGCCTTACTTCATCTTCTAGATATTTGCGAAGTTTCCCGGTTCTCAGCTGAAGGCCGATCGAAAGTGCCCAAACAATGAACATTGGAGACGGCCGGTCGGAATTGAGAACCGCGCCCGCATATGCCCCGACGTCCGAGCGCCGATCAGGATGACAAATCAGGAGGACCAGCTTCCAGACCTCAAGATCACTTCGAACGCGACCCGCAGTGGTTGCCAGCAACTGCTCCACCAATTCGAGTCCCCTGTCCATATGTTCGCGAGCTTTATTGTCCGCCCGAACTACAACTGGATTGAAGGGATTGGGAGCGGCAGTGAAATCGATCTGGACACCATCGATTAGCGCATTGTTGAAGTGTGCCAGCAGCAAGACCAACTTTGTCCCGTAGCTTTCCGGCTTCAGCTCAACCGCTCTTTGAGCCCGTTGGAGAGCGATCTGTCGATTATGGGCTCCAAGATAGACCAAGGCTGCAAGACGTTCTCGCTCAGCGGTTTCAGGCAGACTGAGCAGAAGCTTTTCGGCAGCCGGGTTCATATCAGCCACGATATAGAAACCTGCCAACAGCTCCTTTTCGGCATCCGAGCCTGCGCCTTCAAGGAAGTTGATAGCTCTTTCCAGGCCGGATTTTAGCCTTACAAGGTGCGCCTCAGAGGTCTTGTCTTTGGAGGGTGCTAGTGACTTTGCTTCTTCGAATAAGGCTTCCGCGTTCGGTAGGTCGCCATCATCAACTGCAAACATCATCAAGCGGCGCAGCATCCGGGCTCTTGTGGCTGGACCGACACGCTTCCAACTCTCGCCCGAGGTTTGCTGATCGATAAGGTACTGCCGCAGGCGAGCCGAGTTTCCCGCCTTGGCCTCACGTTCGAGAGCATCGAGCGCTTGTTCGACGGCACGGTCAATTTGATCGGAAAGAGCGATGACGTCAGATAGCTGCGAAAGCCCGACGGTAGAACCGGCTTCAGCGCCGGTCGGCACGTTCTTTAGCGAAACCGGCGTCTTCGCCGATATCGCATTGACCCAAGCCGGGTGAAAATACCTATGAACGAGGCTCAAATCTCGGCGAAAGAGGTCTGTCAGCGTAGCGTCGAACCAAGGTGAAAATTTTATGCCATGTTTCTTGAGTCGTTTTGCTGCTTCTCGTGTTTTTTCCTTGATTTGCTCTCTATTGCCTTCGACGGTAACTGCAAGGACATAGGTTTGTACGCCCCTGTCTTTCCAATGACCATCCAATTCGTCAATAAATAATTCTACCCATCGAATATACTGACTGGGTTTTATATCCTTATATTTTTTGCATTGAATGACGACGACGGGCTCTTGATTATCGTCGAAGCACTCCACATCCACTTCGTATTGCTTTGCCCCCTTTGTTTCTTTGAGTTCGGGGCGCAAAGAGGGAAACTCAATACGTGCCAGATCGAGACAGGCGTTTTCAAACCTATCTTCGGGGATCGTCCACGATGGAAGTCTGTCTTCACGAGGTTGAGCGGGGATTACAGGCTTCGATCTGTTTTTGTCTCGCTGCTTGGCCATCTTTACAATTTATCACCAACGCTCCTTCTATGGCAATGCATGTTCACTGTTTGTACGTCGATGGGGCGAGCGTTGCTCCAACTGTCTACCGGTGTGCCTAAATTCTAGGCTGGTTGCGGCCAGAGCGCATATACGTCACCGCCTCGCGACTGAATATTCGTAGTGTGCCAGGAACCTAACATCCCATCATCGGTAGGCTGGAGCAGAACGCGTCCATCACGGTGACTGCAACCAGCGGACGATGGCGCTATGTCATCGACATCGCCAACCCCGGCTGAGGTCATGGTGACTATCTAACCAGCGCACGGCCCGTCCGGCGCCAACCAACTCAACCACAAAAGCGTGCAGTCTCCGGGCCATCAGATTCCGAAGTTGTGCAGTTACTGATCCGTCAATCG
>JANSXJ010000360.1 GCA_024743015.1 Hyphomonas sp.
AGCCGCGGCTGCCCCTTCTTCCCTTCCAGACTTTCCAGGAGCGCGGTTTCCTCACCGCAAATATACGCCCCGGCACCGTGATGGACATAGAGATCGAAATCCCAGCCATTCACATTGTCCTTGCCGATCAGTTTCGCCTCATAGGCTTCCTTGACCGCTTTCTCGAGCGCTTCGCGTTCGGCGATATATTCACCACGCAGATAGACATAGCATTTGTGTGCCCGCATCGCGCGGCTGGCAACCATGCATCCCTCGATCAGAAGGTGCGGATCATGGCGCATAATCTCCCGGTCCTTACAGGTGCCGGGCTCAGATTCGTCAGCATTTACAACAAGATAGTGAGGGCGCTCTCCGACAGACTTTGGCATGAACGTCCATTTCAGTCCGGTCGGGAAACCCGCGCCGCCGCGACCGCGAAGGCCGCTTTCCTTGATCTGCGTGCACAGCCAATCAGGGCCCTGCTCGAGCATTTCGCGAGTCAGATGCCAGGCGCCGCGCTGCTTGGCACCTTCAAGACCAGGATCGTGCGCGCCATACACGTTTGTGAAAATGCGATCTTTATCCTGAAGCATTGTTTTGCTCCCTAATTTCGCGCATGGCCGAGAGGATCAGTGGCACGCTCACCACTGCGCCAAATGCAACCGCCACCAATATCCAGAGCATGCTACCGGAAACAACGAACATCGCGACGCCGAGCGCCACGATTAGAAAATCTATCCCCGCTGCAACGATCAGCTTCTTGCGAGGATCAGGGCGTTCAACAAGCGCCATTAGTCGTCCCCCTCTTCCTTGGAGGACTCAACTTCGCCCGCGTCGACGCGCTTGGAGAATTCGGTTTCGTCGCCAGTCGAAAGCGTTTTCGCCTGCGCAATCCAATCCTCGCGCTCAATACGTCCCGGAAAGGACATGAAATCCTCGACCCAGTCGACATTGGCGGGTGTCCAGGCTGCAATCTGGCTGAACTTGTAGATGCCAAGCTCGTTCAGCGCCTTTTCGTTCACCGGGCCGATACCCTTGATGCGCTTGAGGTCATCCTCTTCGCCCGCTGCAACTTCGACTGTTTCAGGCTTGTCTTCTGCTTTCGGAGCGGGCTTTGAATCCTTGATGAGGGTCGTTTTGCCATCTTCGCGCTTGGTATTTGTCGGTGCGGCTGCCTTCGGCACGGCGATGGCCTGCGGGGCCGGATCCGCCGGGGCGTCTTTGGGCAGATTTGGCAGTTCAGAGATCGCGTTGCGAGAGCCATCGTAGAGATCGTCCTCAAGCAATGAGGTCGCGCCCCCTTCCGGAGCCGAGTTCAAGCGATCAACGAAAGTCCCGGGCTTCACTTCCGCGCCATTCTGCAGCTTGCCGAGGATTTCGGTCAGGCTCTCTGGCGTCAGGTCTTCGTAATAATAGTCATTGATCTGAACCATAGGCGCATTTGCGCAAGCGCCGAGGCATTCTACCTCTTCCCAGCTCAATCGGCCGTCGTCAGTGACCGACATGGGTTTGCCGATCGCCTTATGACAAACCTCTTTCAGGTCGTTCGCCCCGCGCAGCATGCAAGGCGTCGTGCCGCAGAGCTGAATATGGTGTTTTCCCACCGGTTGCAGGCGGAACATGGTGTAGAATGTCGCCACTTCGTAGACGCGGATATACGGCATCTCCAAACGGTCTGCGACTTCGCGCATGGCAGGCTCGGACAGCCAACCCTCATTGTCTTTCTGGGCCAGCCAAAGCATCGGAATGACCGCCGAGCGCTTCTTATCCTCGGGATATTTCCCCAACCAGAACGCGATGGTCGGTTCAGTTTCCGGCTTAAAGGCAAAGCTATCGCCGCCGGCCTCAAGATCAAATCGTCTCAGCGCCATTACGCTGTCTCCCCGGTCGGCAGAACCACGCGGCCCGCCTCATCAAAAGTCCAAAACGGGTTAAATGCGACTTCCCAGGCATTACCTTCGGGATCCGCGAAATAGCCAGAATATCCGCCCCAGAAGGCTTTGTGCGGGGGCGTCGTAATCGTCACGCCAGCCGTCTCAAGGCGTGCGAAGATCTCGTTCACTTCCTCTATGGATCGCGCGTTATAGGCCAGAGCCGCGTTGCGGAACCCTTCAGCGGGCCGCGCGACTTGGCCGGCATCCTCAGCCAGCTTGTCAGCTTCCCAGAGGCCCAGCACAAAGCCGCCCATGTTAAACATGGTCATCTCAGGTGGTCCGATATTCTCGAAGCCGATCACGTTTTCATAGAATGCCGTCATGGCTTTGCGGTCACGGACACCCAGCGTGATGATCGATAAACGCTGCTCAGGAAATGCACTCATGCGGGTGCTCCTTTTAGGGCGATCACCGCCACGATGATGGCCCCAATGCCAGCGGCAAGATGCGGCGTCACCGCCGTCTTTGCACGGGCGTAAACTGCTGCATCAAAGAAGGCGACCCCGGCGAGCCCAAGGAATACAAATCCGAGTTGCTGAAGCGTCCCTGTTAGCGCAACCCCCAAAGCGACGAGAACCATGAAGAAATAGCGACCGGCCATGATAGTTGGCAGATTCTCGGCGCGATGCTTGGTCATCGCCAGGCCTTTCGCCGGTGACAGCGTGAACACCGCGCCTAGCAGGAACAAGAATCCGGCCGTGATATAGGCCAGATAGGCGGCCACGGAGGCGGGTATCGGTAACACTAGCGATCCACCTCACCAAACACGATATCGAGAGAGCCGAGGATCGCCGACGTATCCGCAAGCTGGTGCCCCTTGCACATATGATCCATTGCCTGGAGGTGGGCAAAGCTCGGTGCGCGTAGCTTCACGCGGTATGGACGGTTGGAACCATCGGACACCAGGTAAACTCCAAATTCTCCGGCGGGCGCTTCGACCGCGGCATAGACTTCGCCCTCTGGGACGTGGAAACCCTCTGTATAGAGTTTGAAATGATGGATCAGCGCTTCCATACTGTTCTTCATTTCCGCGCGGCGCGGCGGAGATACTTTCGTGCCTTCCGCCAGGACCGGGCCTTTCGGCATGTTCTCGATGCACCATTTCATGATGTCGCACGAGACGAGCATCTCTTCCATACGAACGACATAGCGATCATAATTGTCGCCATTCTTCCCGACGATCACCGGAAAGACGGAAGATGGAATCTCCGAGTAGATCTCATATGGCTGGCTGCGTCGCAGGTCCCAGGCGAGACCGGAGCCGCGAACCATCGGGCCGGTGAAGCCGTATTGCATAATCGTCTTCTCATCGACAACGCCGATATCAACATTGCGCTGCTTGAAAATACGATTCTCGGTGATCAGGTTCTCAAGCGTGTTGAGAATGCCCGGAAATTCTTCGCACCAGGTCATGATGTCGTCGATCAGATCCTGTGGCAGGTCCTGATGGACACCGCCCGGGCGGAAATAGGCCGCGTGGAGGCGCGATCCCGAAGCGCGCTCATAAAAGCCCATCAGCTTTTCACGCTCTTCAAATGCCCAGGTAATTGGCGTCAACGCACCAACATCGAGAATGAACGTGCCGATATTGAGCAAATGCTCGAGGATCCGGCCAAGCTCGCTATAGAGAACGCGAATGAAGCTGCCGCGGCGGGGAACTTCAACACCGACCAGCTTTTCGATCGCCAGGCACCAGGCATGCTCCTGGTTCATCGGCGCAGAGTAATGCAACCGGTCAAAATAAGGCAGGCCTTGAAGATAGGTCTTGTATTCGAGCAGCTTCTCGGTGCCGCGGTGCAGCAATCCAATATGGCAATCGATCCGATCCACGAGCTCGCCATCCAGATCCATCACCATGCGCAACACACCATGCGCAGCAGGATGCTGCGGCCCGAAGTTGAGCGTGAAGGTGCGATCTTCCTCCGGCACAGATTTCATATCGTCAGCCATCAGGCGCCCTCCTCTTCGGTGGTCGCTTTTTCATCGCCT
>JANSXJ010000147.1 GCA_024743015.1 Hyphomonas sp.
ACAGGCGCACCCATCGTGACACTCGATGCCGATGAGACGGCGACGGCCATGTCGGGATTGCGCCTGACCGGGCTGGCTGGCGACATTCGCGCCGAGCTGGAAGGCGTGCCGGCTGGATCGATCCTGGAAGGGGTCGAAGAGCTGCCGGTCCGTGTGATCGCGCCAGAGGAAAGACGCACCGAGCTCTCGAACTTGCGATCCAAAACGATTGGCAATGCGCGTCCCGGATTGGGGACACCGCTCGCGGCGCTCGGCGAGCTCACGCTATCGCCGCAAACCGCCGAGATCATTCGTCTTGATGGACGACGTGTGAATGAGATCTTTGCCTATATCGAACCCTACGCGCTGCCCGATCCGATCAATCAGAAATTCAAGCAAAACCTAGATGCGGCTGGCTTCGAGCTGCCACCGGGGTTCGACTGGATCGAAAGCGGGACGGCGAGCAATCAGTCGGAAGCCATGGCCAATTTGCTGTCGCTGGCCGTCCCGCTAATGCTGGTCATGCTCGGCGCCGTGGCCCTGGTGTTCAACTCATTCCGCATGGCCATTCTGGTCATGAGCGTTGGCTTCATGTCGATTGGCCTCGCATTTGGCGGCGTCTGGATGTTTATCTTGCCACTTGGCTTCAATGCTATTCTGGGCGGTCTGGGTCTGCTCGGGATTTCGATCAACGGGACGATCGTCGTGCTGGCGCTTCTGAACGGCAACGAGGCGGCGAAATCGGATGACGTGATCGCTCAACGCGAAGTCGTTGTCGCCGCGACCCGGCACATCATTGCGACCACGCTCACCACGATGGGCGGATTTGTACCGATCATCTTGCAAGGTGACGTGTTCTGGATGCCGCTGGCGACAGGAATTGCTGGCGGTGTCGCCGGATCTGCGATCCTTGCGCTCTATTTCACGCCGGCCGTATTCCGGATCATGACGATGAAACCAATGCGGCGTCTGATCCGACTATTGACCGGGCGCGGATGGCAACATCCGGCGCGGGTGCCGGCGGAATAAAAAGAAAAGCCCCGCAGAACATTCTGCGGGGCATGTTTCAATGTTGTCAGCGCATGCGCGCTAAGGTCTAGAAATCGTACCGGAACTCAATCCCAAAGGTTTGGGGTTCGTTGACGAAGCCCGTCAGTGTGGTGAAATCAATCCCGCCGGTCAGGGCGTCTTCATCAGTGATGTTGCGTCCAAAGACGGAGACGTCATAGCCGTGCTCTGAGGCATAGCCGAGGCGAAGACCGCCCTCCCAATACCCTTCTTGAAAGAACTCGACGCTCTCATACAGGAAGAAATTCGTGTCGCCCTTATATGCCCAGTCAGTGAAGGCATAGAGCTCGCCACTCTCCACCGGGATGCTGTAGCGCGCCGTAACGTTGGCGATCCATTCCGGTGCGTTCGGAAAGGAGTTTCCGGAGATGTTGAAGAATGTCGAACTACCGACAGTGACGGCGGGATCCAGAACCGTACAAGCCGTGCCACACCCGGGCGACAGGAGTACGTCATCCTTGATTTCTGTTTTATTGTAAGAGAGCCCACCCGTCACAAGGAAGTTCTCGGTCACGACCGCTTCGAGATCCGCTTCGAACCCGTAGGCTTCGCCTTTGTCCGCATTGATCAGCTGAACCGTATTGTTCTGACCGCCAACGACGGTCAGCTGCTGGTCAGAGATTTCATAGTAAAAGACGTTCGAATTCAGTCGGACACGATTGTCGAACAGTTCGGTCTTGGCACCAGCTTCATACGAGATGATGGTTTCGCTGTCGGCGACCGATAGCGTAGAACCAAACACGATACGGCCTTGGACGCTCGGTCCGCGATACCCGGTCGCGACGCGGCCATAGACATTCACATCGTCATTCACTGCGTAGGTTGCCGAGATATCCCAGCTGATCTGCTCGTCTGAGACATTTTCCGTCAGCGGTCCAAGCAGCGTGCCGACGATCCGGGTTGCAGTGAAGTCCTTTTCATCATCCGTGTAACGCAACCCGCCCGACACGGTGAGCTGCTCGGTGACGTCATAAGACAGCGATCCGAAAATGCCGACCGACTGTGAATCCTGCGCCCGTGTGGCACCGGAGAAGTTGAAGTCGCCCGCGAAGGCGAGGGATGTGATTTCCACTTCTTCATCAAAGAAGAAAACACCCGTCTGCGCCCGCAGCGGGCCGCCATCATCAAATGCAAAGCGGGCTTCGTGCGTTGTCTGGGTGAGATCATCAATCCCGCCTTGCGTATCGCTCGGGAAGTTGAACGGGCCTGATGGGATGAAGGTTCCCATCATATCAATCGCGCCGCCATCAATATCACCGCGCGACGAGGTCTCTGTCGTCTCGAGCCCGAAGATGTAGGTAAAGTCCCAGCCATTCTGGAAGTCTTTCACCGCTTTGAAATTGATGCCAGCGGAGTCCTGCGTCAGGAGGTTCCCATCGCCGCCATCGAAAAACACGGTGTCGCGATCAAAATTGCTGCCAAGTCCGCGCTGTCCCTGGTCGATAATATTGGCTCGGAACAAGCGCGCGCTGCCCTCATTGGTGAGCGCGTGAATATTCAGGAGCAGATCCAGCGTGTCTGTCGGTTCCAGCAGGAACTGAAGTCGTCCAGACGTGACCTCAAAGCCCTCAAACTGGTCCGTCTCACCGGTAAATCCATTGTCGACATAATTGTCGCGGGATTGGTGCAGGACGGACAGGCGCGCTGACAGCTTGTCAGTCAGGGCACCGCCGACGGCGCCTTCAAGGTCAAACGTATTGTAGGTGCCGTAAGATCCCCGCGCATAGGCGTCGAAATCCTGGCTGGGCTTTACGCTGTCAAACTTGATGATGCCGCCGGGCGTGTTGCGTCCAAACAAGGTGCCTTGCGGACCGCGAAGCACCTCTACAGCCTCCATGTCAAAGACCGGATAGCCTTTGAGGATCGGATTCTCATACGGAATGTCATCATAGACCAAGGAAACCGGCTGGGTGGAGTTCAAATCGAAGTCTGTGTTGCCGTAGCCGCGAATGTAGAAACGCGGGAAAGCGCGACCGAACGAGCTTTCGGCGATGACGCTGGGCACGCGCGCCGACAGGAAGCGAACATCGGCGCCGCCAGCTTTCAAATTGTCGAGCTTCTCGTCTGACACGGTCGTGATGGAGATCGGAACATCTTGCGCGTCCTGCTCGATACGCTGCGCCGTGGTGACCACTGGGTCGAGACGGCGCGCATCCGCTTCGTCGCCGCTCTGTGCAAGGGCGGGCGCGGCGCTGAGACCAAACAGGATGGCAGCAGCGGTTGAGAGTTTCAGGGCAGTTTTAACGGACATTGGCAGGTCGCTTTCAGTGATGAGAGAGCCGTCATGGCAGCGACGCCCGATCTTAGACATCGCCCTGCCGACCTAGACGACCATCTCTATTCAGCAAGGCGGATTCTGTTTTTAGCGGCAGCATGTGTGTAAATAAGTTTACACTGTGGCGGCATGGACACAAATTAAAGCAAAGGCGCACCCGCGGGCACGCCTTTGCTCGATTTCTAGGCAGTATATAGGGCGATCAATCCCACGGATTGAAACGTGTCCGCGGTTTCAGAATGTCGCCGTCTGAATCCTCGTCGGAACCTTTGTCGCTGGTCGCGTCGCCAGCATCCGATTTGCCGAAATTGATCTCTAAGACGGCGGCTTCCATCTTTTCCAGATCGAGATTGCCTTCCAGTTCCGGAAGCACGTCTTCGGTCGCATCAATGATGATCTTTTCCGGCTCCACTGGGGGTACGGATGTCGGACCGGGGATTCCGCTGGCCTCGGTTTTCGCCGAGAGGGCGCCCAGACCAAAGCCGGCGCCGATGCCGCTCAGACTGTAAGTTTTCGGGGGTTCAGGGGCGGCCAGGACGGGTTCTGGATCTGCTTCGACGGGTGCATCATCCGAGGCTTCCGTTTCAGGCTCAGTGTCGGCTGGCAGAACCGAGATCTCTTCTGCGTCCGACAGGCTCGCAAAAGCCGGTTCTGGCGCAGGCTCTATTGTCGAGGCGGATTCTTCTGCGAGAACGGTCTCCGTATCGGGTTCAGCGTCTGCTGCCGACGCTTCCTCGGTGGAGAATGACGCTATCTCGGGTTCAGCGGTGACCTCAATCTCGGGCTCGGAAACGGCGTTCTCGACCGGCTCATCGACGACTGGTGTCTCGACCTCGGAAACCGAACCTGTGTCGGTCATGTCAGGAGCGGCGGCGATCGGCTCTGCCGGTGTTTCGGCGGGCTCGCTCTCCTGCTCCAATTCGTCAAACGCGACCGGAGTTACGTCTCCATGGGGGCCTTCATCCCCGTCGCTCAAAGCGGCCGTTCCGGGCGATGCGGAGTTTGCCTCCTCCGACGTCTCCAGTCCAAAAGGTACATAAGCAGGGGCGGATTCGGCTTGCATAATCGGCGCAGCTTCCGTTGCTTCGGCCGTATCAGCTTCCTCTATTGCGGTTGCTTCAGCTTCCTCTGCGACAGTTTCCTGAACCTCATCATCGGCAGAGTCGTCCTGACTGAGGCCTGCGGCGCTGGCTACGACGCCCATGGCGGTCGCGGCGGCGATACCAATCGTCGAGGGCTCATCCTCGTTGGACGTACTATCTACTTGTTCCGCGATCTCTACGGTATCGACGGGGGCAGGGTCTGGTCGACGATTGACCTCGTCCGCAAGGCGCGCGACGGCCTCTGTGACTTCACTCTCAGTGTGGACATCGTCGCCATCAGTTTCCGCCGCCTCTAACCCGTCTGCATCAGCGGGCGACGCGATCTCTGCTGCAGTGTCTGTCTCGATGTGGTCGGTATCGGTTTCGACGTCGGAAGTCGTGTTGCTATCGGCGCTTGTCATTTCCGCAGGGGCGGTTTCCAGTTCGTCGACGGTCTCTGGTTCTGCGGCGGCTTCAACCTCCGGCTCAGGTTCAGGTGCTGTTGGTTCCGGCTCAGACTTAAGCTCGTGGTTTGCGATGCCTTCTGACGCCAGGGCGGCGCTCTCATCACCTGGATCTTCGGGGCCGTGGTCGGTGACGGCGGGCTCGTCTTCTTCGACCGGGGATTCAGGTTCTGCCATACCAGCCAGCAGGCTTGAAATTGCAGTTTCTGTTCCCCGCGCATACCGGTTTGCTTCGGCGCCCATTTCAGAGACGATTTGAGCGTAGGAGCTGCCGTGCTCCGACATGGTGCTCGCCAGCGCTTCGGTTGCGGCGCGCTCGAGTTCTTTGCCATCGATGCTCTGAATGATGACCTCTTGCGCTCCTTCCGGCAGGCAGACGCTGTAGCCTTCGGTCGAATAGACCAGACTTCCATTGTCACCTTCAGTCCAATCGAGCTTGCCGAGCTCCGTCATTTCAGCCAGGCGATCAATCAGTTTTCTGGTCGAAGGGTGCAGCATGTTCAGGTCCACCTTATGAAATTCGCTAACGAGGTCTTAATACAGGTTGAGACCCCCGTCTTGATAGGGTGCAAAGGCAAGATTCTGATGAAAATGCGGTTATATTTGCCTGTAAAATCAGGTTTTCCGGACACCTGTACGAAGCTCGATCACGCGGTGTTTGAATAAGGCGAACCGTTAGCGAATCACGTCGACCATTGCGGAAGCTTGAAAAGGCGAGCACCAGCGCCTGCATCAACGCATTGCTCGTTTCTCAAGGGACGCAGTGTGTGGATACAGATTAGAAGTATTTTTCCGGAGTCAAAAACAGATACAGTAAAAAAATATTTTTATTGTAATAATAATTCTCTTTAATTATACAAAACATTGTATTCAACTGTATTGATCGGGAGGTGTTGATGCGAGGCTCAAGATACTTGTTGGCGACACTTTTTTTGTTTTTCCCTGGAAGCGCCGTCGCTCAAAGTGATTGGTCTCCTTGCATGGCGCATGATTGCAATGTCGAGCACGATCCATTTGATTTGTTGTTTCGCATGAGCGAACAACAAATTCAGCTGAATGAACTTTTGTCGGGACGCAATAGTATGCCTTGGGCTTTGGACCCGGACGACGACGATCACCGGGAGTGTGTTCGGAGCTGCAGAGTGATCGCGGAACAGAGACAAGATAATTGCAATCAGGTTCACCGTCCATCGCTGCCAGTCGGTGACACTTATGCAGATTTAAATCGTTGCTTGGCTGCTGTCCAAGAAGGACATCGTCAGTGCCTGTCAACCGGTTTGCTCGACTGCCAATGAACGAATGAGGTGACTGGATGAGAAACAAGCTAATATCAGCGCCTTTGGTTGCGTGTCTTTTAGCTACAGCTGCCAGCGGTCAGGTGTTGCCGTGCATGAGCAAAGATTGCCCAACGAACGGAGTTGAATCACAGATTGATTCCTTGTTCGATTTTCAACTGAGTTCCAACCGTTTCATGTATGAGCAATATCTGCGCGGGAACAATATAGTATTCGATGATCAGGAAGAACACTTGCGGTGTGTTCAAGCGTGCGCTGACCAAGCAGAAGACCGACGTGAGGATTGTAGAGTTGTTTACATGCGCGAGGGGCAATCAGATCATAGCGGATATAGAATGTGTCTCGATGCTGTGGGGGACAACCATTTTAGGTGCCTGAATCCCGGATATCTGGATTGCAATTCCGCCAGGTAATCTAAAACATGTTTCAGAGTTCGCTGTCCGTCCACTCGGCGCGCGTACCCGCGATATCGCGCACAAATCGCTTCACCGCATCATCGCCCGCGTCGGCCAGCCCGGTTCGAAAACCCTGAACCGTGAGGTCTGGCGCGATGAGCAAGTATGTCGGGGTCCAGCGGATCTTCAGCGTCTCACGCAGGGACGCATCATGATCGACGACGGTCAGGAATGACCATCCTTTTTCCTCAAACCAGTCCGAGACCGAGTTGTAGTTTCGCAGCGCCCGGTCGGCATGGGTGGCATTGGGCGGCGTGTGGATCGACATGAAATCCACATCAGGATCCTGCGCCAGTGCGCGCGATAGGGCCGCGGCATAGTCCGCGTCGCGGCGACTGTCATGGCACCAGATCCCCCAGACTTCGATCACGGTCCAGCGTCCCTCGAGCGTGCGAGACGAGAAAGTCGTTTCTTCGGTCGTCTCGCCAATGAAGTCCGGCAGTTTTTCGCCGAGACCCTCATACGTATAAGGCCGTCCATAGCTGTCGCGTGGAACGTCCCCGCGGCTGAGATCAGCCGTGTCCGGGATCGTCGAGCCGGGGCGATAGAACCCGGTCGCGTCGTCTTCTCCGACACTGACAGGACTGTCTGCAAACGCGAACGCCGCGAGCCCAAGAGCGGTGAAAAGCGCAAGTGTGGCTCGCAGCATGTCGGTCTTCCTTATGGATCAGGCGCCCGGGATCCGCAGAACCTGTCCTGGATAGATCTTATCCGGGTGCTTCAGCATAGGCGTGTTAGCATCGAAAATATCCGGATAGCGCATCGCGTCGCCATAATATTTTTTGGCAATTTTCGACAATGAATCCCCCGACTTCACGGTGTGAAACACAGACTCGCCGACCTTGGCCTTGGATTTGACTTTCATGCCATCATCGACCTCGCCAATGCCGCTGACATTGCCCGCGGCCAGGATCAGTTTTTCCTTCGTCGCCTGGTCCGGCACCTTGCCCTCGAGTTTCACTTGCTTGCCTTCGACGGTGACCTTGAAGTCATTGCCCAGCTCATCGTCCAGCCCGAGATCTTCGACTTCCTTGCGGATGGCCTTTTCTGCCACTTTGTTCCGCTCGGCGATGATTTCCTTGCCCTTGTTAAGTGCGAACTTGAATATGCCCATTTCTATGGTCTCCCCTTTGTAGACGGACAAGCTAGGCAGGAATCGCGCATTCGTGAAGGGGTTTCCGCGACGTCCTTCCACTTTACGTCAACGTTACCCCTAGTCGAGCGTGGCTGGCTTCTCTAGGGTGCGCCGCAACATAGACCACTCACGGGAGATTTCCTTATGCGCGAAGCAGTCATCGTATCCTATGCCCGCACGGGCCTTGCCAAGACCGGTCGCGGGTCACTGAACGACACGCACGGTATCACAATGGCGGGCCACGCCATCAAGCACGCTCTGGCACGCGCGAATGTTGAGCCGGAAGCCGTCGAAGACGTCTTTCTCGGATCTGCCCAACCAGAAGGCGCGACGGGCCACAACATTGCCCGCAATGCAGCGCTCTGGGCCGGATGCCCAAGCTCGACCTCTGGCGCAACGATCAACCGCTTCTGCTCCTCTGGCCTGCAGGCAATCGCCAACGCAGCGCACACGGTCATCAATGAAGGCGCTCCGGTTGCCATTGGCGGCGGTGTCGAGAGCCTTTCACTGGTCTCTCGCTCCGGCCACATGAACATGCACCGCTACACCGAAGACCAGCTGATGCAGCAATGGCCAGCTATCTGGATGACCATGATTGAGACGGCTGAAATCGTTGCCGACCGTTATGGCATCAGCCGCGAATACCAGGATGAGTACTCAGCCGAATCCCAGCGTCGGACCGCGGAGTTCCAGAAGAAAGGCTA
>JANSXJ010000267.1 GCA_024743015.1 Hyphomonas sp.
AGTCGAAGATCCAGATGACTGAGATGTTCGAGAATATTCGAACCGCTCTCTCGATTCGGATCGACAATCTCACCTGGATGACGGATGCCACAAAAGTGCAGGCGCAGGAAAAGCTCGCGGCCATGACGGCCAAGATTGCCTATCCCGAGATCTGGACGGACTACTCCGATCTGGACATCGTCCCGGGAGATCTGATGGGGAATATTCGGCGACACCGCGTCTGGACGAGTGATCGTCAGGCGGCGCGCCTCGGTACCAAAGTTGATAAGCGCGAATGGTTCACCGCGCCGCAGACCGTCAACGCCTTTTACAGCCCGAACCGCAATGAGGCTTTCATCCCAGCTGGCTACATTCAGTCTCCGCTTTTCGACCCAAACGCCGACCCGGCAATCAACTATGGCGCGATCGGCTCAATCGTTGGTCATGAGATCGGGCATGGCTTTGATGACCAGGGATCCAAGTTCGATGCGAACGGCTTCCTGCAAAGCTGGTGGACCGAAGAAGACCGTGCAGCGTTCGACGCTCTCGGAGATGAATTGGCGGAGCAGTTCAGTGAGTATGAGCCGCTACCGGGCCTCAACGTGAATGGGCGGCAGACGCTGGGTGAGAATATCGGAGATCTCGCTGGCATTATTGTCACCTATCATGCCTATAAGCTTTCCCTGGACGGCGAGCCGTCTCCGGTTCTGGATGGTTTTACCGGAGAGCAGCGCGTTTTCCTCGGTCGTGCCCAGGCGCGTCGGTACAAACGCACCGAGGAATCCATGCGCCAGCGCTTGCTATCGGCGCCGCATAGTCCGATGAAACTGCGCGTGAACGGCATGATCCGAAACATCGACGAATGGTACGAAGCCTTCGACGTTCAGGAAGGCGATGAAATGTACATTCCACCCGAAGACCGTGTTCGGATCTGGTAAGGTCGATGAGAAATCAACCTACGTCTTGGGGATAACCTGTATTTCACGCTAAATTCGCCGTCCTAGGCATCTATTTTGCAGTGACCGCCTGAGTGGTTTGATCCGTTCTGACAATGCTGATTGGAAGTCGAATGAGTGCAGTGCAAGATTCTTCAATCATCCGGGCGCGCCCGGATGTGGTGGTGATTGGCGCAATGCGTGCGGGCACGACGACGCTGCAAGGCTTTTTGGATCAAGTAGACAGGGTTGCGGTTCCCACGATCAAGGAAACCAATTTCTTTTGTGGTGAGGACTCAGAGAACCAGACTGGCTGGGACTGGTATGCAAAACTCTTCGACTCGAGTGCCAAGTTTCGATGCGATATCTCACCTAATTACGCAAAGCGCGGATTGTATCCTCAGGTCGCGCGCCGCATAGCCGCAGCGAACCCAGAAGCAAAGATCGTGTTCATTGCGCGCGATCCTGTGGAACGCGCTGTTTCCCAATACGCTCACTCCTTCCATTCCGGGCAAAACCTGCCTTTGCCGTCTGACTTGATGGGAACCCCCGAAGGAGATCATATCGTTTCAACGAGCAGTTATGCGTACTGCCTGGAACCGTTCCGTGAACGCTTTGGAGATCAGCTCGAAATTCTGGACTTCTCCGAGTTGGTGCAGGCTCCCGAGACTTTCCTCACGAACTTCATGAACGCCGCCGGGATACAAGCAGATACCAGTCAGGTTGCTATGACTGCCCAAAATTCCTCCGAAGACCTTGCCCGAACCCCACAATGGTGGGGCAAGCTCCGCGAAAGCCAGCTGGGCGATGCCCTCCGTCGACGTGTTCCTAGAGATGTCGTGCTTCGCCTCAAAGGGACGCTTGCTAAGAATTGGGGCAAGCAGGAGAGAAGAGAGGTTCCGAAATTTTCCGCAGACGACAAGCAACGCCTGATCGAAGCGCTCACGGATGATATCGAGACGTTCCGAACGACTTACGGAAAACCATTCTCGGACTGGTGCCTCTAGCGCCGCACGTGACGCATGGATCTCGCTCCCTCGGCTAGAGCACGTCCAGCATTTCTGCGACCAGCGGATGACGGACCACGTCCTGGCCTTCGAGCCGGATCACGGACGCCCCGCTCAGTTTTTCGAGCCGGTCCGCTGCCTTGCCAAGACCTGATAGCTCCGGCAGCAGGTCGCTCTGCGCCGGATCGCCTGTGACGACCATGGTTGAGTGCCAGCCAAGCCGGGTCAGCAGCATCTTGATCTGCGTATAGGTGCAGTTCTGAGCTTCATCGATGACGACGAAGGCGTTGTTCAGGGTGCGGCCTCGCATGAAGCCGATTGGGGCAATCTCGATCAGGCCCTCGGCCATCATGTGCTTGAGTTGCTGTGGGCTGAGGCGATCGGATAGGGCGTCATAAAGGGGGCGCAGGTATGGCGCGAGTTTGTCTTCCATGGCACCGGGCAGGAAGCCGATCTGCTCGCCAGCCTCGACAGCCGGACGCGACAGGATGATTCGGGCGACTTTGCATTTCTGCAGCGCTTCGACGGCTTTGCAGATTGCCAGGTAGGTTTTGCCGGTGCCCGCCGGGCCAAGCGCGCAGACGAGAGATTTGTCTTCCAGCGCGTCAAGCAGCCGCGCCTGATTCTCCGATCGCGGTTTGACCGTTTTCTGATAGCGCTGATTTCGCGTCCCATGGGCGGGCTGCGCTGGTTTGGGTTTATTGTCATCGTCAGGATGCCAGCTCTCCCCTCCACCAGGGATGGCATAGAGCTGTGTTTCACGGGCAGCGCCTTTTTCAAAGAAATTCGAAGCGTCGAAGGCGGCTTGTGCTTTCTGGCGTTTCGTAGCTGCGCGTTTACCCATGAGGATCTCCTTTTAGGACTGAAGTGTGGGCAGAAAAAAACCGCCGAGCCAAAGGCGCAGCGGTTGGTGAAACAGTGAAGGGGCGGCCAACGTTCCGGGGGGCATCTGGCTGCCTCGCCGGTGGTGGTGTTTGTGAGGGTGGTCTATGACCCATCAACAATCCGTCTCCCGAATCTCTTGTCTTGAATTACACACTAAGAGGGTTAACCGAGTGTGACAGCGATAATCCGCAAGCGAAACAAGATTATTTGGGAGAGTGACATGGCTTTGTACGATTTCGACGGTGTTTGCCCAACAGTGCCGCAGTCTGGCAATTATTGGGTAGCGGAGAACGCGACCGTCCTTGGCAATGTGATTCTTAAAGAGAATGCCTCGGTCTGGTTCAATGCCGTCCTGCGTGGTGACAATGATCCGATCACAGTCGGCGAGAATTCCAACGTGCAGGATGGCAGCGTCCTGCACACCGATATTGGCTGTCCGCTGAATATCGGAAAAGACGTTACGATTGGGCATATGGTCATGCTGCACGGCTGCACGATCGGAGACGAAAGCCTGATCGGCATAGGCGCAACCGTCCTCAACCGCGCGGTTATCGGCAAGAATTGCATTATCGGCGCTCACGCTTTGATCCCGGAAGGCAAGGTGATCCCGGATAATTCTCTGGTCATGGGCGCCCCCGGCAAAGTCGTGAAAGAAATCAGCGAGCCGCAGGTGATGATGATCAAGGGCTCTGCGCAGGTCTATGTCGACAATTGGAAGCGGTTCAAAAAAGGCCTGAAGCCGATTGCGGGTTAGGCGGCAGGCTCACGGCGCGTCGCCACAAAAACAATGCCAATGGCAATGGCGCCGATGAGGACGGTGAGCCCGAGTGCAGATCCGCGAAGGAACCAGCCGCTAATCGCGCACGCGAGCAGCATGCCGCCAATCGCGATCATTTTGCTTTTGCGGGATATCTCGCCGCGCTCGACAAAGTCCCGCACGATTGGACCAACGCCAGGCTGCGCGTAGATCCAATCCCGGACCTTGGGGTGAGACTCGGCAAGGCAGAAGACTGCAGCGATCCAGAAGATCGTGGTTGGCCAGAGCGGCAAAACCAGTCCCACCGCGCCAATACCCAAAAGGACAAAGCCAAAGAAGGCCCAGAGCCATCTCATACGGCTTCTGCCGCTGCGGCTGCGCTCGCCCAGGCCCATTGGAAATTGTATCCGCCAAGCCACCCCGTGACGTCGACGCACTCGCCTATGAAATAAAGGCCGGGCTGCAACTTGCTTTCCATGGTTCGCGAAGATAGGGCGTCTGTCGCAACTCCGCCAGCCGTGACTTCCGCAGTACGCCAACCTTCCGTGCCGGCTGGGCGCAGCGTCCAGGCATGCAGCGTCTGTGCAATCAGGTCGAGATCCTTGTTCGACAGTGCGGCGAGTCGCGCAGCGCGATCATGTCCCAGCTCGCCAACGAAATAATCGGCAAAGCGGGTTGGGTATAGCGTTGCGAAGAGTTGTGCCAGCGTCTGCTTTGGTGCCGTTTCTTTTGCCACCTTCAGCCAATTCAATGGATCTTGCCCAGGCATCAGGTCGAACGTCACCGCTTCGCGCTCGTGCCAATAGGACGAGACTTGCAATACAGATGGTCCTGAAAGACCACGATGGGTGAACAGAAGGTTTTCGACAAAACCGGGCCCGTTTTCCGCATATGCTTCGACCGGGATCGATACACCGGACAGAGCGGAAAAGGCGTCGTGATAATGATCGGTAAAGGTCATCGGCACGAGAGCTGGCCGCGTCGGGACGATCTCATGCCCGAACCGTGCGGCGAGATCATAGGCGAATGACGTTGCACCAATCTTCGGAATGGAGAGCCCGCCAGTTGCGATGACGAGGCTTTCGCAATGGATCGGACCAGCAGAGGTTTCTATCTGGAAGCCATCCTCTGCGCGAATGTTGCCTCTGACCTCGGTTTCCAGGCTGAGGTGGCCGCCCGCGGTCTCCAGCTCGTCGAGCAACATCTGGATCACGGCGCCGCTCTTCTGATCGCAGAATAGCTGTCCGAGTGTTTTCTCATGCCAGGTCAGGTTATGCGCCGCCATCAGGTCGCAAAAATCCCAGGGCGTGTATCTTGCCAATGCGGATTTCGCGAAGTGCGGATTCTGCGAGAGAAACCGGGAAGCTTCCGTCTCGAGATTGGTGAAGTTGCAACGTCCGCCGCCGGAAATGCGAATCTTCTCCGCTGGTTTTTTGGAATGATCGATGACGCGCACGTTGCGTCCGCGGCGGGCCGCGCGCGATCCGCAAAAAAGTCCAGCGGCACCGGCGCCAATGATGAGGACGTCAACTTGTTCCAAAATCTATCTCATGCAGCCAATCGTGGCGAAAAAGTCTTGTTTCCGCCCTGTTGGCGGCTAGCCAAACCCGTGTAAAGGTTAAGCAAATAAACAGGAAGGGACTTCACCATGAGCGGTCGAACATCAGGGGTTCGCAGCATTCTGCTCGGGGCAATG
>JANSXJ010000110.1 GCA_024743015.1 Hyphomonas sp.
GTTTCGGACCCTATAGGCCACAACCGCAAACTACCAGGCCCGTCCTGCCCCGAATTTTATGGAGAGTAGACCATTATTCAGATTACCGTTCGCGACAATAATGTAGAACAAGCCCTGCGCGCCCTCAAGAAAAAGATGCAACGCGAAGGCCTGTTCCGTGAAATGAAATCCCGCACTTATTTCGAGAAGCCATCTGAAAAGAAGGCTCGCCAGAAAGCCGAAGCTGTGCGCCGCGCTCGCAAACTTGCTCGGAAGCGCGCCCAGCGTGAGGGTCTGGTTTAAACAACCAGAGAATAGGTTTTAGAATACCCCCCCCCGTGCCTTACGGTGCGGGGGTTTCTTTTTTGGGCGGCAAGAAAGCTGGCCGTCTCAGTCCCGATGCGGACAGATGGCTAGTGTAGAAAGACGATCCGCTTTCGGTCCTGATCGATTTGCACCCTAAAATTCTCGAGGAAATCCACGCCGATCACCATCATCGGTTCGTTCTCGAAGCCCATCTGTTGAAACAGTTCTGACTCCAGAACGGGTAGGCCCAGGCGAGGCACACTGAATTTCCCCATCCGGAGATCGCGCAAATTGTAGGTTTCTATTCGATTGCGCGACAGATCTGCCCCGTGCATTTCCTGTTCGGACTCTATCCTGCGCACACCGCGCGCGCGCTCAGCAAAGGACGGATTTACGAAACTCACGCTGGCGCCCGTATCAACCAGGGCCTTGCCGCGGACCCCGTTAATCCGCACGGGAACGTAGATCAGTCCGCCATTCAGGGTGTAAGTGATCGCGCTGCGCGTTTTTCCACGCGCAAATTTCGGGTATCCCTCATAGAAATCGACGCGGCCATTGGGAAAGTCAAAATCAATGATCTGCGATTGAAAAAGCGACGCCGGGAGCACGCATTGCTCTATCGGAAATTCGTCTTTCGTGTTCACCGCGGCGGGGATTCCAGACCATGACTGCGCGCCGACGGCGATAGACTCTACACGAGTCAGCGGGAATGTACGTTGACCGCCTAGTCCGAGAACCTTCGTTTCGCCTGGCGCGTGTTGGCTCAGCTCGGCGCCTAATAAACTGTCATCGACCACGGCGATCGTGGCCCCTGTATCTATCAGAGCAGACGTGGAATGACCGTTTATCCTGATCATGATGATCGGCCAATTATCTTCGTTAGGTAATAAAGTCAGGCCCGTGCGTTCAGTCGCAGAGGCTGCGCTCACCGCGCAAAACATCAAGACCAGCAGCAGCGTCGCAACGCTCGACCAGTTCAAACGGGTTGGCAATCCGGCAGATTCTCCCATCCCTCATTGTGACATGAAGTGCGGGTACGCGTCCATTGCGAGCGGGCTTAGAGGCAGTCCTGCAGTTTTCGGCGTAGAATTTTGCCAATCGGATTCTTCGGCAGCTCTTCGATGAAGTGCACTTTGCGGGGGACCTTGTAGCCCGTCAGGTGATCACGGCAGTAGGCCAGAATATCGGCCTCACTCAGCTTACGCTCGCCTTGAACAATAAAGGCATGTAGCTCTTCGCCGCCGTCTTCGCTGCGAATGCCGGCGCTCGCCGCCTCGCCAACGCCTGGGCAGGCGCTGAGGACTTCATCGACTTCATTCGGGAAGACATTGAAGCCGCTGACGAGCACCATGTCCTTGCAACGGTCGACAATGTGCAGCTCTCCGGTCTTATCGAATTGCCCCATGTCACCGGTCTTGAACCAATCGCCGTGATAGGAGGCTTTCGTCTCCTGAGCGCGGCCAAGGTAGCCGGTCATCACTTGCGGTCCGGAGATGACGATTTCGCCGACAATGTTCGGAGCTTGTGTCAGTGCACCATTGCTCAAGAGGCGCACTTCGGTGCCTGGAAGCGGCGTTCCGGCGGAGCCTTTTGCGGTGCTCTTCGAATGATCGCGTACGGCGATCAGTGTCGTGGCTTCGGTCATGCCGTAGCCTTCGATAATGTTGGACCCGGTTACCTCCATCCAGCGCTGGGCGACGCGATCATGCAAGGCCGCGGCGCCTGATATGGTAATCTTGAGGCTGCGGCCATATTCGAGGAACCAGTCCTCTTCGAGTAATTTCTCGAACAAGGTGTTCACACCCGGAAAATAGTCCGGCTTAAACTTCTTGAAAGCAGGCTTCATATTGGTCAGCGGTCGCGGGTTCGGGACCAGGACCAGGTGGCCCCCATTGGTGATTGCGATAACCGAGGCGAGCATGCCGAACACGTGATAGACGGGCAGGGCCAGCAGCATGGTCTGCTGCGGCGTGTTCAGGAGCTCCGGCGAAGCGAGGGCGAATTGAGCGATATTGCTCATCAGACCCTGCTCGGTCAGACGCACACCTTTGGACACGCCGGTTGTGCCACCGGAATACTGATAAATCGTGTCACGTGTCGGCTCGAGCGTATCGACATAACGCACGCGGTGCGGCGCATCGGCTGAGAGAATGTCGACCAGCCGGGTGTGCGCACCCTTAAACGGGCGATCGAGTCTCTTGACCTTCTGCAGCAGCAGGTTGAGGAAACTGCGGGTCAACGGGCTGAAAAAATCGGTCAGCGAGATCGAGATGACCTGATCCACATTTGTGCCCGCGACAGCGTCTTCCATCATCTCCGAAAAGATCGTCGAACCGATCAAGCAGCGCGCACCGCTATCCTTCAGCTGACGGCGTGTCTCTGCCGCGGTGTAAAGCGGGTTCACATTAGTGATGGTCAGTCCGGCCAGGTAAACACCGAGCAGGCTGACAATGTAAGATGTGCAATTTGGGGACTGGATGGCGACGACATCGCCCTGATCGTAGCCAAGGTCCTCTCGCAGGTAACGAGCGAGCTTCTGAGCCGACTGGATCGCTGTTTTGAAGTCGGTGGTCTCGGACTGGCCGTTTGGCAGCGCCGTTGTCAGAAACGGCGCATCGCCAAAGACACTCTCGGCTTCAAAAATCTTCTCGTGCAGCCGATCAACTTCGATCGCGGCAGACGGGTTGAGAGTAGGAGCAAAATTAGAGACAGGAGAAACGGCCATGATACTTTCCGGATTGGGAAGATCAGACCCTAGCCAAGCAAGCTTTGAATCTCGTTACAGTTGATTTTCGAATTTAGGGTTGGCCTGGAAACGATTAGGCAAGACTTAGCGCCTGGTTGGCGTCTTTTACGCGCAAATACTCTTCAAGCAGCCCGCGCGCAGTTGGCGACAATGGCGCCTCGACATAGGCTTCGCCAAGTTCACGCAGCATGTCCGCTCCGGTGACCTTGTCGCGTCCCGCATGCGTCACCCGGGTTAGGTAAACCGAGTTCAGAACCTCCGCGCCATTGGCATCAAACCAGGTGTGTTCGATCTCGACATATTGGTCTTCCCAACCGACGACGCGGGTATGAATTTCCAGCTCTCCGCCGGGAATTTCAGGTTGCCGACGTGTCTGAACAGAACTGACGACTATGGGAATCCAGCCATTGCGGCGCACCACCGCTGACATGCGGGTGCCAATAAAGAAATTGATAAGGGAAATATCGATAAAAGACGGGATTCTGGAGGGAAACAATTGGCCGCCCCTTGTCCGATCCCAAAACTTCGGTTTGAAGCTGTATCTGGTGCCATTCCAGACATCTGCATCCCGGGGCCCGAGATACGTTCTAATCACGGTTAACAAAAGGCTAAAGAATAGATCCATACTCAACTCGAACTATTATCCGTGAGCCCGGGGGGACTCAAGGTTAATCTGAATAGCATCGATATTGTTAATTTTTATACTGAGATAAATGACCACACCCCCTTCCTCTCATGACATCGCGCGAGCGAAGTATCTCATCCTGGGTGCCGGACCGGCCGGGTTGACCATGGCGAAGATGTTGGCAGATCGGGGCGTGGATGACGTCATTCTGATCGAGGCGTCGGGAAAGGTCGGCGGCAAATGCCTCTCCTCCGAAATCGGTGACCATGTCGTGGAATTCGGCACGTGCTACGCGATCTGGTCTCACAAATACATTCTCAAGCAAATGAAGAAGCTTGGCATCAAGCGGAACTATTTGCGGGCCCAGCGGATCGATGACCGGGAACTGATGGACTATATCCGCGATGGCAGCGGGCCGTCCTTTTTCTGGCAGGTCTTCAAGTATCTGCGCCTCCGCGGTCGCCTCATGGCAAAGGCGGACGCGAACGATCCTGAGGTCAATGACTTACTCGCGCAGCCGACCTCTGATTGGCTGCGCGCGCATAATCTCGGCAAGATCGAGCATATGATGCACCGGGTCGTGACCTCGATCGGGTATGGATATCTCAACCGCCTGCCGCTCATTCATGCCTTCCGATGGGTCGACTTCAACATGATGCTGACGGGGCTGCTAAAATTCACCGTCATGCCCGATGGAGGCTGGCAACGCTTCTGGGACAGATTTGCCGAGGGACTCGACATTCACCTGAACCAACGCGCCACAAAGATTGTAAGAGCCGCATCCGGCATTCGCGTCGTTACGGAAAACGGATCCGAATTCATTGGCGAACGGCTGATCAATACGATCCCCCTGGACGTCTTCAACCAGCTGACACATCCTTCGAAAGCAGAAACGCGGGTCGCCGAAGCCATTGATTGGGGTGGCTACACCACATCGCTCCTTTCGGTTGCTGACTGGCCGCATGACGTGCCGGTGAATTCATGGAGCGCGACCTGCGCCACGGATGCGAATGATGGGCAAATTCTGTTCTCAAGGATAGAATGTGAGGACGAAGACGGGCGCACACTCGTTACAGTCGGGCAGCTATCAGCCGCCTATGAGCCGGATGAGTTGACCGAACTCGCGCGCTTTAGCGCGCAAGAGCGCGGCGCGGTCGACCCGCGTATCGTGCAGCAAGTCGTATGGTCCTATATGCCAACCTACAAAGCCGGTGCCATCAGGGACGGGTTGATCGCGGCGATGGCGGCCATGCAGGGCGAGAACAATACGTTCCATACCGGTGCCAGCTTTTCGCACGAAGCGGTCTCAACGATTTCGAGTTTTAACGCACAGCTGCTTGCAAAGGTAGCACCTTGAGGTCCTGACCTGTGCTGTACACATGGTCGCCCGGAATGATCGCGACCAGGTTCACGGATTTATCACCGCTGAGATTTTCCTGATACTTCCCGCCCAGATTCGCGATGTGGGTTTCGGACATATAAGACGCATACTCGTCCAGGGTCACTTCCGAGCCATCAGAGGTTTCGATGGTCGCTGTTGCCGTCTCTTTTTCCAGCGTGGTCGTTGCAGCATAGGCCCCGCGTACAATGAAGCAGATTGAACTGGACCCGTCCGTCATCGCGCGAACATAGAGCGACAGACGCCCCGTATTCCCGACGGTGCGGTGCGCTTTCAGACACATCTGCCCCAGCGCCCGGGTGAGAGATCCGCTCGCAGACGACTTGACGAGCAAGTCTTCCGGGATCGCCTTAACCAGAGCGGCGATCGCTGTCTCGGACAGATCTGATTGCGCCATCTGGGCAAACTCTTCCGCGAAGATCTCCCGCAGCCGAACCGCTTCGGAATCGACGAGGTGTGCATTATCGTCGAGTGAATGGCGCGTCATGGAGGACATGAGGCCCTCAAGATCCTTGGAGGCGTTCATGATGAGATTGGCGAGATTACCCAATTCCTCATCATCGAACTTGATGCGGGAATCTGGCTGCAGCAGGCGCGCATATTTCCGGATCGTCTTGATCGGATAGATCACTTCCCGCGAAATCGACTCGAAGAAGGCTGATTTTGTCTGCAGAGCCTGTTCGGCCTGCTGGCGTGATTCAAGTATAGTCTGCTGGCTTTCCACCAGGGAACTGACATTCTCAATCAGTTCGATGCGATCACCGGCGACACCATTGAAATCCGTCTTGCGATAGTATTGACCGTCCCAGAAATAGAAGCCTTCGCGCGTGCGCCCGCCATGTTGTAGCGCCTCTCGGTTCTTTTCCATGGTTGCATTGCAGAACACCACGTCTCCGGAACTGTCCTGGATCTCCAGGCCGATCCCGAGCGTCTTCACCGCAGATTCAAGTCGGCCCTTGGACAGTTGGAGACCGAGGCGAACGCGCAGCATCTCAACCGTCTCATTGTATTTGAGGTGCGCCATATAGACCATGGTGACGCCAAGCGTTCCGCCCATCGCCGCGGTAATGATCGCTGCCGCGCCATCGATAAAGACAAGCGAGCAGATTGTGACTGGCAACGCCCCGGCAAGGAAGCGCGCTGACATAGCCGAGTTCGATCCGAGACACGCCGCGGCTGCTGCGCACATGCCGGTCGAGAGAGCTGCCAGCGTGATATTGGCCGCAGGATCAGGTCCGGCAAAGACGATACAGCTCAGCGCCCACCAGGCCCCGAACAGGAAATTGTTGCGCGCGCCTTTCTTCAGGAACCCTCCGGACAGTTTCGCGTCCTTCGGGACATTGTCCATCGCCTTGGCGCCGACATACTGGAAGTAGGAGAAGTAAGCGATCGGCGCCCACCACATCAGCGCCAGCCACCATTGGGTAAACTGCGCAAAGATCAGCGCAACAACCGTTCCATTGATCGCCGTGATCAACGATAGCGGCTTCATCACTGCAGCCAGCTGATCAAACAGCTCGCGCAAAACCAGCTGCCGCAGCTCCCCGTCCGGGAGCTCCGTTTTACCGTGCACGATGCTGTTGAACATGGTTTTGGTGGTGATGCGCATGCCCGCACATAACCATACATGTCTTGAAAAACTGGTCGCAGCCTTCGTTAATCTGCGTTCATGTTTTTTTAGAAACCATCAATCAAGCTTGCGACTTGGTTAACATGCGCGGTTAAGTTGAAACTTTATTGAGGCGCTCGGCTAATTTTTACGAATTGGTTCACTATTCATGAAACAATTGACGCTCGAAAAGGCGCGTGCAAGTTTGAGTAAAAACTGATGGGAAGAAATCCGTGATCGAATCGAATGACCAAGTATACATGATGATGAAAACATTCTTTGAAGAGAATGTTCCATACGCCAAACATAGTGGAATCGAATTACTTGAAATCGCTGATGGGCGTGGCATGGCCCAGCTTCCCGATTGGAAAGAAACGCAAAACCATATGGGCTCGCAACATGCGGGGGCCTTGTTCACGCTGGCCGAGGCCGCATCCGGCGCCGCCATGGTGTCGCTTTTCGCAGACAAGGTTCTGATGGTCCGCGCCGCGATCACGACGGCAACCATACACTATGCCCGCGCCGCGCGCGGCGTTGTTCTCGCTACTGGCCTCTTGCGTCGCAGTGGCGCCGAAATCCTCGAGGAGTTTAACCGCGAGGGACGGGTCAAATTTGAAGTCGATGTTTCAATGACCGACTCCAAGGGTCGCGAAATCGGCACCATGGAAGTGGTCTGGTCGATCCAGCTCAATCAACCGCGCGGATAGCAATCGAGCGCTCGCATTCGCCCTGCGAGATGGCATTCCCCTATTCTGTGATCCAGCCTATGTAATGCATCCAAGTGCATAGGCTGGAGCTGAGAATGACAAAAACCCCCGTAAATGACGCCGCCCTCGACCAGATTTGGCGTCACGGACGCTCGTACAATGGCTGGACCGACGCGCGGGTCCCTGAAACGCTTATCCGCGCCACTTATGATCTGACCAAGATGGGCATGACCAGCGCCAATTGTTCTCCGGCACGTTTTGTCTTCCTGCAATCCACGGAATCGAAAGCCCGGCTCAAGCCCCACTTGATGGAAGGCAATGTCGAGAAGACCCTGGCGGCGCCATGGGTCGTGATCATCGCCCACGATCTGGAGTTCCACGAGAAGATTCCCGAACTGTTCCCGCATAATCCGGGCGCCAAAGACTGGTTCGCCGACGAGCAGAATCGCCACCTCACCGCCTTTCGCAATGGGACACTACAAGGCGCCTATCTGATGCTCGCTGCCCGCGCACTGGGCCTGGATTGCGGCCCGATGTCGGGGTTCAACAATGCTGGCGTCGACGAAGAATTCTTCCTCGGAAATGACGCAACCAAGACCTGGCGGTCTAATTGGCTCTGCAATATCGGGCATGGCGATGACAGCACGATCTTTGAACGAAGCCCGCGTCTGAGCTTCGACGATGCTTGCTTGATCCTTTAAGCTGCGACGAATGATTGTTCTTGGTTTCCATACGGCTGGGCCAGCCTGCGAGCTGGCGATTGTACGGGACGACGAGATCCTGCGCGAAGACCGCGTCGCGATGCTGCGGGGACAGGACGCGCGGTTGCCGGGTCTCACTCAAGAGCTCATCGCGAATGCCGGCCTGACATTGGAGGCCATTGATCGCTTCGCCGTCACGACCGGACCTGGCAGCTTTACCGGTATCCGCGTCGGGGTCGCGTTCGCGCGCGGCCTTGCGCTCGCCACCGGCAAACCCTGCCTTGGGATTACGACGCTTGAGGCTGCGCTACCAGCCGGCCAGCAAGGCTCAGCCATTGTAATATTGCCCGCTCAGAAGCGTCCGCCCGACATCACCTATTGGGCGCAGACATTCCGATCGGGAACCGCCACCGATGAGGCCTGCGAACTGACCCTCCAGGCCCTAACCGATCGCCTGACCAGCCATCCTCACATGGTTTATGGCGAGGCTGAGGCCCTGATGGCCGCGATGCCGCACCTGACGGTTCATGCAGCCACCCCGACGGCGGCGCGCGCGGCGCAACTTGCCCATGGGCTCGATCCGGAGAACCGACCAGCGCGGCCAACCTATGCCCGCGCGCCCGATGCCGCCTTGCCAACAGCAAGTTCAGACAGATGATGGACAGCTCGTCCGGTCACGGCATCACGGCGCTCACAGCAGCAGATGCTGCGCGCATGGCTCAGCTGCATCTTGACGCATTTCCACCGGGCGAGTCCTGGGATGCTCGCCAGTTTTCAGACCTCCTGGCGCAGGATAGCGTGATCGCAAGCGGTCTTGTTCAAGCTGGCAAGCTCGTCAGCTTCATCCTTATCCAGATCGCGGCAGATCAAGCGGAGATTCTGACTCTCGCAACCGCACCCGGAAAGCGCCGCAGCGGTTTGGCGGGAACACTGCTGAGTCAAGTGGAGGCAACGCTCGCCCAGCGCGGCATCTCTATATGGTTGCTGGACGTTGCGGCTGACAATGCGCCGGGCCTCAAACTCTACGCTCGAAATGGTTTTTCTACGGACGGACGCCGCCGCGATTATTATCAACGGGTTGAAGGAAAACGTGTGGATGCCATCTTGATGTCCAAGCGCATGGCTAGACAGGGCATTACGTAAGGGGCTACAGGACCGATCATGGACCGTTTGGAAAAACTCTGCGCCGAAAAAGGCCTCCGCATGACCGAGCAACGCAAGGTCATTGCGCGCATCCTGTCCCTGGCGGACGACCATCCCGATGCCGAAGAGCTTCATCGCCGAGCGAACGCGGTCGATAAGAACATTTCGCTCGCGACGGTCTATCGAACGGTCAAACTGTTCGAAGAGTATGGTATCATCGAGAGCCATGATTTTGGCGATGGGCGCGCGCGCTATGAAGAAGTGCCCGATGAACACCATGATCACCTGATCGATGTGAAATCCGGCAAAGTCATCGAATTCCACAATGAGGAAATCGAGCGCCTTCAGGAAGAAATCGCCCGCGCGCATGGTTATCGCCTGGTGGATCACCGCCTCGAACTTTATGCGGTGCCGCTCAAAGACGGCGACGATTAAGTCTGGTGACGCGCAAAGCTCCCTTTCTGATTGCCATGTCCGGAGGGTCCGGGTCCGGAAAGTCCACGGTCGCTGAAGCCCTCGTTGAGGCCTGCCAATCGGTCGGTGTGGTGATCTTCCACGAGGATGGCTATTATTGGCCCATGTCGCACTACGGACCGGCCGAAACCGAAGAGCAGCGCAAGGCGATCATCTTAAAAGTGAACTATGATGACCCGGTCTCGAAGGAGACCAGTCTGATGGCGCGGCAACTTGCGGACCTGAAAGCCGGTATCACAATTGAGCAGCCCATCTACGATTACGATCTGCATGATCGGAAAACCGAGACGCTGACCATTGAGCCTGCGCCGGTGATCATTCTCGAGGGAATTCACGCGCTGTCCGTACCGCAGGTTCTGCCGCTGATCGATCTGTCAATTTATGTCGATACGCCGGACGATTTGCGCCTCGCACGCCGGATCCGACGGGATGTCGTCGAACGCGGGCGCAGCGTGGAGAGCGTATTGGCGCAATATCTCGGCACGGTTCGCGCCGCTCATTATCGCCACACGTTCCCCGCCA
>JANSXJ010000038.1 GCA_024743015.1 Hyphomonas sp.
AGTTTGCGATCGCGAATGTCATGCTGAGCCAGCCGCCATAGACCACGGACTGCGCCGCACCGAGCCCGGTAATGTCCTCCAGCAGGGCGGGCATGACGGGCATGATAATCCCGAAGGACAACATGTTCAGGATCACCGCTACAACGACGAAAAAGAACGCATTCTTGCCAGGTTTGTCGGCCGCGGCCTCGGTCTGTGTCATTCAGAGGCTTTGCTGGAGCCCGGCGTTGCGGTCAAGACAGCAAGTCCAACGCCGCCGAGAATCGCCAGCGTCGAAAGAGCGAAACGCAGCGTGATCGGCTCGGACAGAAACAGCACTCCGCCAATGGCCGCGATGGCTGGCACAGAGAGCTGCGCGATCCCGGCGCGGCTGGCCGAGAGCTGTTTAACCACGCTGTACCAGATGACATAACCGAGCCCCGACGTCACCGCGCCGGATATGATCGCGATCGCGATGCCATCGACGGGCGGCAAAGGCTCCGGGGCAACAGAGATTGCCAGGACCAGAACCGGCAGCCCGAGCACGCTGGACCGCAAAAAGTTACCCGCCGTCGCCGCGGTCGGGTCTGAAGCACCGCGTCCGAGCAGCGAATAAGCCCCCCAACTCATCCCGGCGAGTGCCATGGAGGCCGCGGCGAGGAGGGGCGGTGCTTCGATGCTTGGCGAGACCAGCCAGATGAGCGCCATAACGGCCACCGCAAAACCCGTCCATTGGATGGCGGACAGGCGCTCCCCCCGCAACAGGCCCCATCCGAGCATTGTGAGTTGCACCATCGCAAATAGAATGATCGCGCCCATGCCTGCGGAAAGGGCGATATAAGCGTAGGAAAAGAAGGCCGCATAGGCGAGCAAAGCGATGCCGCCCGTCCAGGTTCCGGTAACGTGTTTGCGTTGCAGCGTGCAGATCAGGAGCAACACCGCTGCCCCGCTGATCAGGCGAATGAGTGCGAAACTTCCCGCGCCGATATCTGTCCCGATCAGACCGAGCCGCCCCAGGACGGAGTTTGCCGCAAAGGCGATCATCACCAGTGTTGTGATCAGAAACAGGCGTAGAGCGGGCGGCATGCCGCCTGTTAATCGGGCACGCAGGGGCACGCCAGTAAAATCTCCGGGATGATTAACGTGGGACTATTGAGCCGGCCCGGCCAATGTGGCGAAGGCCATGCCGAGATCCCGATAATAGCCGACGCGTGCCTGTTGCTCCGGGTTGAGCTGAATGAGTTGATCGGCGCCCCTTAGAAGGACCGGCGAGCGGCCTTCATGTGCAATCTTCATCATGTCCGCCCAGAGCCGTGCGGGCAGGCCGCCACCTGTCACACCGTCCATCGGGGTGTCATCATCATTGCCGGTCCAGACGCCGCCCAGCAGTTCGGCGCTGTACCCGACAAACCAAGCATCGCGAGACGATTGACTGGTGCCCGTCTTCCCGGCGACCGGCCAACCTTCGACTTGCGCCGCGGTGCCTGTGCCCGACCGGATGACGTCGGCCATCATCGCGGTCATGGTTTCAGCATGTTCGCGGTCATAGACGCTGGCGGGCTCATATTCAGCGCGCTGATAGATGACCTCACCGCGTGTCGTTTCGATGGCTTCGATCAGATAGGGGTCGACGCGCCGTCCCCCCGTCATGAAGGGGCCATAGGCGCGGGTCAGTTCCCACAGGGTTACCTCCTGGCTGCCCAGGGCGATGGACGGAAAAGGCTGCAATTCAGCGCTGATGCCGAACTTTCGAGCGAGACTGATGATTGATTCTTCGCTGGTTTCCTGTGCGAGGATGGCCGCGATCGTGTTCAGGCTGTCCCGCATCGCTTCGTTCACCGTAACCGGCCCCAAATGCGCGCGGGTGAAGTTCTTTGGCGACCAGTCATCAATCGTGACCGGTTGATCGATCCGCACATCATAGGGGCTGATGCCCATATCGAGCGCGGCGGCATAGACAAATGGCTTGAATGCAGACCCTGGCTGACGCTTGGCCTGCGTGGCGCGATTGAACTGGTTCTCGGTATAGTCGCGGCCGCCATAGAGTGCGAGCACCTGGCCCCGTCGGTTCATCAGCACTGCGGCGGTTTGTCCGGCTTTGACTTCTTCCGCCTCGGCTTCCATTCGCGCTTCCAGGCTCTGCGAAATCGCGGTCTGCAAATCAGAATCAATGGTCAGGCGGATCACCATATCGTCCGGCAGCTCGGGCATCAGTTCATTGGCCCGCTCGGTCGCGGCATCAAGAATGAACCCGAATTGCGGATCTTGCTCAGGCTCTGGCGCGATTTTGACGTCCGCCGTCAGCGCAATTTGGGCGCTTTCCGGCGTGATGAAGCCGGCCTGCAGCATTTCAGACAAGACATAGGCCTGACGCTGCTTCGCGCCTTCCATATTATCATCCAGGGCCAACCGCGATGGGGCCTTGGGCAAAGTGGCCAGCAGGCTCGCTTCAGCCAGCGTCAGATCCTGTGGATCCTTGTCGAAGTAAAATCGCGAGGCCGCGCCAAGGCCATAGAAGCCGGAGCCAAAATAGACCCGGTTCAGATACAGTTCGAGGATCTCGCTCTTAGAGAGTTTTTCTTCCAGTTCCCGCGCGAGGCGGACTTCCTGAGCTTTCCGCTTCAAGGTTTGCTCAGGCGACAGGATCAGGTTCTTGACCAGCTGCTGCGTAATGGTCGACGCACCGGAGACCGTTTTTCCGGAAATCACATTGGACACGGCGGCCCGGGCCATGGCCTGCGTATCGGCACCATCATGCTCATAGAAGCGCTTGTCTTCGGCGGCGATAAAGGCGCGCGGCACGTGTGGAGGAAGCTCATCAAGGGTCACGGCGCGGCCATAGCGTGGTCCCCGAATCGCGAGCGTCTTGCCCTCGCGGTCCACGAATTCGATCGCAGGCTCGCGATTGGCATCCCAAAGCGCAGCCGTTTCCGGTAGGGACGGCATGCCGCGATACAGGCTTTGCCAATAGATCCACGCTGCCAGCAGGCCGATCATAGCAAAGCCAGAGCCTGTTATCAGGCCCCATTTCAGAATGGGTCGACCGCGAAACAGCCGCATAGAGGATCCCCGCTTTGTTGGCGCTGCGCGTTTAGGGGCCTGCTTTTTCAGCCCTGGTTTTCCATTCGAAGCTTTCACGCCGACTCACCTTTCGCGTAAACCTTCAGGCAGGCTTACTGACGAGAAATTGAGGCAGGGTGAAGGCGAAGACCTTAACCAGAGATTAGCGGCAAATCGCTGTGATCATCAGAGCACAGGGCAATCCGGCCCGTCGGGTTTGCGCGCTCCCGGTGTGCCCTCTTCGGCGAGCATTTTCGCAAGTCTCAACTGGCCCCTGATGGCCTTTGCGGTCATGGGGCGCATGAAACAGGTCAGCGGTTCACCATTGTCTGCCGCAACAGCGACCGCGATACCGGTTACCCCGCCATACCAATCCCATAAATATGCGACTTGATGCTGATCTGCGAGCAATAGGATTTCAGTCTGAACCTCTGCGCGCTCAACCGGTGAAGAGTTACGTCGGATGCGTGTGACGTCGAGATCGACGCGCTCGATCGATCCTTGTTCGAAGCTTTCCATCGCCTCGTCGAGGCGCGGGTTCAGAATCTGACAATTCGGGCACCAGTCAGCGGTGAAGTTGATGATTTTCACAGACGGCTCAGCGCCTGCTGAGACGGCACTTGCCAGACTTATGATGAGAGCTGCGAAAAACGTACGCATGCGCGAGTAATCTCCAGACCTTTTTCAGGGTCTAGCATGAAAGCCGACGCTGCAAGATCACAGTGGCGTTATGAACTGCGTCCGAATACGCGGTTGAAAATATAGTCCACGCGCTTGAAGTGATAGCTATCGTCAAACAGGCTCTCGAGTTTCTCGTGAGAGAGTTTCGCCGTGACGTCTGGATCCGCTTTCAGATGGTCAAGAAACGCGCCTTCACCGGCCCAGGTCTTCATCGCGTTGCGCTGGACCATGCGATAGCTGTCTTCGCGGCTATTGCCGGCCTCAACGAGCGCGAGAAGGGCGCGTTGCGAATTGTGCAGACCGCCCATTTTGTCCATCACCGCCTGCATATTGTCCGGATAGACGAGCAGGTTTTCAATTACCCCGGCCAGGCGATGCAGAGCGAAATCCAGATGGATCGTCGTGTCAGGACCGATGCCGCGCTCCACCGAAGAGTGCGAGATATCGCGCTCGTGCCAGAGGGCGACATTTTCCATTGCCGGAACAACCGCCATGCGGACCAGGCGCGCCAGGCCGGTCAGATTTTCCGTCAGCACCGGATTGCGCTTGTGCGGCATCGCGGACGAGCCCTTCTGGCCCTTGGAGAAAAACTCTTCGGCTTCGTAGAGCTCTGTGCGCTGCAGGTGGCGGATTTCGACCGCGAGGCGCTCAATCGATGAGGCGATGACGCCCAGCGTTGCGAAATAGGCGGCGTGGCGGTCGCGCGGAATGACCTGAGTGGAAACCGGCTCCGGTGTCAGGCCGAGTTTTTCCGACACGTATTCTTCGATCCGCGGGTCGATATTTGCGAATGTGCCGACGGCTCCGGAAATGGCGCAGGTGGCAACTTCTTCCCGGGCGGTTTCAAGCCGCTTTTTGGCGCGCTGGAATTCTGCGTGGAAGGTGGCGAGCTTGATGCCAAACGTCGTCGGTTCTGCGTGGATGCCGTGGCTGCGACCGATGGTCGGCGTCAATTTGTGTTCGAATGCCCGCTTTTCGAGGGCGGCCAGAACCCGGTCGAGGCCCTCCATCAGCAAGTCTGTTGCGCGCACGAGTTGGACGTTCAGGCAAGTATCGAGCACGTCAGAGCTTGTCATGCCCTTGTGCAGGAAGCGCGCGGGCTCTCCGACATGTTCGGCAACATTGGTCAGGAAGGCGATGACGTCATGTTTCACCTCGGCTTCAATCTCGTCGATCCGGGCGACTTCAAAGGCGCCTTTTTCGCGGACAGTGGCGCTGGTGCCTTCCGGGATCTGGCCAAGTTGTTCCATAGCTTCTGCCGCAAGCGTCTCAATCTCCAGCCAGATGCCATACTTGCTTTCCGGTTCCCAGATGGCGGTCATGGCGGGGCGGGCATAGCGAGGGATCATGGCAGAGTTTCCAGCGATTGAATGCGGGTAGGATGCGCCGGGCTATAGTCCGCTCTGCCGGTAATCGCAATTGCAGGGCTGTCGCATGCCGGATCGGATCATTCAAACTCAATGGAACCGGTTTACTTTGCATCAAATCGGCTCGGGTAGATTATCCGCGAAGGAGACCCGAATGAAACCGATCATTCTGAGCTCGATCCTGACGGTGATAATGGCCGGGCCGGTTTTGGCCGAGGCGGCTGACGGCTTGCCTATGAATGCTGCCGAGGGTGACTGCTTCGCGCGTATTGTGACGCCCGATGCGGTGGAAACAGTGACCGAGCGCGTGATCGATACCAAGGCCTCGTTCGAGATTCGGGAATTCCCAGCGCAATATGAGACGGTTCAGGAACAGGTCCTCGTCCGCGAGGGCACGACGGTCTACAAATCGGTCCCTGCCGTCTACAAAACGGTTCCGGAAGAGATTGAGATCGAGCCAGGCCTCACCAAGACCGTGATGAAACAGGTTCTGGTCGAGCCCGCCAGAATTTTCGAAGAGCAGATCGAACCCAAATACCAGACGGTCGAAGTCCAGCGCCTCGTCGCGCCCGCCCGTCAGGAACGGATCGAGATCCCGGCGACTTATAAAATGGTTGAGCGTCGCATCGCAAAAGGCGGCACTGAAGAATGGGTGCCAATCCTGTGCGAGAGCAATGCCAGCCCGCAAATCATTTCCGAGATCCAGACGGCGCTAAATCACGCTGGCCATTCTTTGGTCGTGGATGGAAAATTCGGACCGAAAACCTTTGCCGCCATGAAAGCCTATCAATTGGAGCAGGGGCTGCCGGTGGGTGTTTTGACGCTCTCGACGGTCAAACACTTGGGCGTCACGCCGACCTAGCTTCGTTCCAGGACGCGCGGGAGCTTGAACACGACGCTCTCCGTCGCGGTGGTGACTTCTTCGACGGTGATATCAAAGCGCGCGCGGCACGCCGCGATCAGGCCCTGGACGAGGTCTTCAGGTGCGCTCGCGCCTGCCGTCAGGCCGAGGGTTGTGACCCCGTCGAACCAGGCCCAATCTACATTCTCTGCGCTCGCCACGAGCTTTGCGTCATTCGACCCGGCGCGTTTTGCGACTTCCACCAGCCGCTTGGAATTGGACGATGTCTCTGCACCGATCACAAGGAAAAGCTCCGCGCGTTGTGCCATGACTTTCACCGCCTCCTGGCGGTTGGTCGTGGCATAGCAAATGTCTTCCTTGTGCGGCGCGCTGATGGCTGGGAAGCGCTCCTGCAGGGCACCAACGATCTCCGCGGTGTCGTCTACACTGAGCGTGGTTTGCGTCACGAAGGCGAGATTTTCGGGATCACGTGGTGAAAATTCTGCCACATCTTCAACGGTTTCGATCAAAGTCATCGCGCCGTCCGGCAGCTGGCCCATGGTGCCGATGACTTCCGGATGACCGGTATGGCCGATCAGGACGATTTCTCGCCCGGCCTTGTGATGGCGTTCCGCCTCGACATGGACTTTCGAAACGAGCGGGCAGGTGGCGTCCACGAAGACCATCTCGCGCGCTTGTGCAGCCGCGGGGACAGCTTTGGGAACCCCATGCGCCGAGAACACGACGGGGCGATCCTGGGGACACTCGTCGAGTTCCTCCACAAACACCGCCCCAAGATTTTCAAGACGGGAGACCACATGCTGATTGTGGACAATCTCGTGGCGGACATAAACAGGTGCGCCCCACTTGCTCAGGGCCTCTTCAACGATCTGGATCGCACGGTCGACCCCGGCGCAGAATCCGCGTGGCGCGGCGAGAAGAATTGTCAGCGGCTGCATGACCTTACGGTGTCCTCATGATTGCGACGCAGATAGGGCGTTGCGCGCCCCGCTCTGGCCCGGTAACACTCTCAGCGATAAATGGATAGCCTCGAGCTTGAGGCCAAGAGTGACAAGGCATCACACATGCGAATTTTCGCCCTTTCCGCAGCGCTTCTCGGGCTTGCAGCCTGCCAATCCGGATCGGGGATTGGAGACGCGTTTGACACGCGCCAGAATGCCGGGACGTGCCCACCTGCCGGGGCCATGTACCAAACGGCTCGAGTGGTCGAGTTTGAAGGCGATGAGCAGCTGTTTCCGAATGTCCGCTATACCGGCGAGATCGTCGATGTGCGGCTCTATTGCCGTTATGCCGGAGCGAACCCTGTGCGCGCTGAGGTCGAGATCGATTTTGCGTTTGGCAAAGGCCCGGCCGCGACCTCAAACCGGCATGACTATAATTATTGGGTCGCCGTCACGAGGCGCAGCGGCAAAGTCCTGAACAAGGAATATTTTACCGTGCAGGCCGATTTCTCTGACGGTCCCGTCACCGGCGAAACCGAAGTCCTTCAGCGCATCGTCATTCCACGCAATGATGAGTCGGTCTCTGCGGCGAACTTTGAAGTTCTGATCGGCTTTGACCTGACCGAGGAACAATTGACCTACAATCAGGAAGGGCGACGCTTCCGCCTGGGCGCCGGGCAATAGTCACGAGGGTTGGATCAGACATGACAGATCTCGCGACGCAACTGGCGCGCGTGTGCAGCGCTGCATTTGAAGCCGAAGGATTGGAGTCCCGCTGGGGCGCGGTTAAACAATCAGACCGACCTGAGCTGGCTGACTTTCAGTGCAATGGCTGCATGGGCGCCGCCAAGCAGGCAGGCATGAACCCACGTGCGCTGGCCGCGAAGATTGCGCCAATGATTGACGCGCATGCGTCCGTGGATCGGGTCGAAGTTGCAGGACCTGGCTTCCTCAATATTGTCGTTAAAAATGATGCGCTGGCGGAGCAGGCAACCTGGATTGGCGCAGATGACCGCGCGGGCGGCGGCATGGTCGATCAGGCGGAAAAAGTGGTTGTTGATTTTGGCGGACCAAATGTCGCTAAACCGATGCATGTGGGCCACCTGCGCTCGGCCGTGATTGGCGACACTTTGGTGCGCTTGCTGCGTTTTCTCGGCGACGACGTTACAGGCGATGTGCACCTCGGGGACTGGGGGCTGCAAATGGGTTTGCTCATCATTGCGGTGATGGACGAACAACCCGGGCTTCCTTACTTTGACGCCGATCAGTCTGGCCCGTTCCCGTCAGAGCCACCTGTCTCCATGGACGATCTTTCGCGGCTTTATCCGATGGCGTCGACGCGTTCAAAGGAAGACGAGACCTATGCCAAGCGTGCGCAGGAAGCGGTCGCTGAGATGCAGGCAGGCCGAGCGGGCTATCGCGCCCTGCTCCAGCATTTTATCGATGTCTCGGTCGCTGCGCTGAAAATCGATTACGGCTTTCTGGATGTCTCTTTCGACCTCTGGAAAGGCGAGAGCGATGTCGATCCGCTGATCGCACCGATGATTGAAGAGCTGAAGGAAAAAGGCTTTGCCAAACAGGATGAAGGTGCCTGGATCATCGACGTGGCGAAAGAGGGTGAGAATGTCGAGACGGTCGGCAAGGATGGCCAGACCCGCCTGAAAAACCCGATGCCGCCTTTCATGCTGGTCAATTCGCGGGGGGCGACAGGCTATCATGCGACAGACCTTGCAACGATCAAAGACCGTGTGGAGACGATTGGGCCGGACCGGATCCTGTACGTAGTTGATCAGCGCCAGGCGCTGCATTTTGAGCAGGTCTATCGCGCCTCTGACCAGGTTGGTTATCTGAGCCGCGACCGGCTTGAGCATCTCGGGTTTGGCACCGTCAATGGGGCGGATGGTAAGCCGTTCAAGACCCGGGAAGGGGGTACGCTACGCCTGGCTGATCTGAATCAGATGGCGCTCGAAGAAGCGACGAGACGCATCGGCGAGACGGGTCTGTCCGGTGATATAGACGACGAGGAGAAAGCCGAGATCGGTGAATTGGTCGCCCGCGCCGCTCTGCGCTTTGCGGACCTGCAAAACCAGCGCACGACCAATTATGTCTTCGATCTGGAACGCTTTACCAGCTTTGAAGGGAAGACCGGTCCGTACCTGCTTTATGCAGCTGTGCGCATGAAAGCGCTGCTGCGCCGCGCGGCAGATGAAGGCGTTGTGCCGGGCGATATTCGCGTTGAGGCGGCGGAAGAACGCAAGCTGGTGCTGGCTCTGGATGGATTTGCGCTCGCCCTGCACCTCGCGCGTGAGAAGCGCATGCCGCATTTTGTTTGCGAACATGTCTATGGCTTGTCGCAGGCGTTCAGCGCGTTCTATTCCGCCTGCCCAATCCTGAAAGATGGTGTCGAGCCAGAGAAAAAGGCTTCAAGGATTGCGCTCTGCAAGGTGGTGCTGCACCAGCTTGAAGCCGGGCTGGGCATTCTCGGAATCACCGCGCCGGAGCGCATGTAGCGGCAAAGGTAAACAGAACCGCGTGTTTTGTTTACCCGGCCCTAACGCAGTTTAACGTCTGCGCTCCAATAAATGAACGAATCGCGGCGTTCCGGTAACCTTCGCTTAGCGGCCTTGGCCTAGGCTCATCGTTCAAGATAGAGAACGAGGAACCCGCCCCATGCTGAAAAATTTGATCAAGACCTGCGCAGATGACACTGGATTGACCCAGGTCAAAGCGCGTGAAGCTGTTGGAATTGTGCTGAACACAGCCGAACGACAGGGATCGCCGCTGGCTGAAGCGGTCTTCAGAAAAATGCCTGGGGCGCGAACGCTGTCAGCGACGACTGGCGCAGACCAAGGGGCCGCGACAGGGGTCATTGCTCGCTTGATTGAACAGACGCCGGGCGGGCGTCGTCATGTCGGCGAAGGGATGTTTGCGAGCCTCCACAAAGCCGGCCTCGGGCACAAACAGATTTCACAATTGCTTCCCGCGATCAGCAAATACATGCAGATCACATATGGCATGGAAGCCTTCGGCCATATCGGTGATCTCGTTGTCGCTGACATGCTGACAGGTTCGGATCGCACGGCGGCTGCGGCCTGATCCCAAACCAGATCGGGTATCCTTATCAGGGCTCACTGCATTCACGTGCAGTGAGCCTTTTCTTTTTTGGGCGAGCTGGTTAGGGGAGAGCCATGACGCACCATACCGACCTCATCCTTCCTATCAGCCAGCTGCAATTCGATGGCGACAATACGGCACGCGCGACCGCGGCCAATTGGGATGTCATCCAGACCGGAGCGCTGCTTCAGCACGTCATTCGTACTCATACGAGCCGTGAACTCGACGGTGGTAAGCCGCTGGCCGTGTCGGTGACCTTCGATGTGTCAGACCCCGCGATTGACGGCGACGAAGTGACGTTTGAGAGCCGGATTGATCGCCGCACGCGCACGCTGGTCTTTGCCAGTGGTATCGCGACGCAAGGCGCGCGGCACCTGCTCAAGGCGACAGTGGTGTTCCGGATCGGCTAGCGCCGGGCGCTACATTGGCGAGCGTCGCAGCGGCAGCAGGTCAGGATATTCCGCTTCGCGTTTCTCGGCTTTTGCCTTGAACGCTTCCTGCATATGCGAAGGCGGTATCATGCCGGAATTCCAGACACCGATATAATCGAGCGTGTCGGCGGTGCTGTGGTCGCGGCCATAATTGATCAGGACCTTGCAGCCTGTCACGGCAAGCGGGTTTTTCGAAGCGATTTCTCTGGCCACGCCAAGCACGTGCTCCAGCATTTCTTCCTGAGTGTCGAAGACGTCATTTACCAGACCGATCTCTTTCGCCTTGGCGGCGCCAAGACGTTCGCCGGTATAAGCCATTTGCTTGACCCAGCCTTCGGGAATGTAGCGCTGCAGGCGGGGGAACGTGCCAACATCAGCGGTCATCGCGATATTGGTTTCCTGGATGCAGAAAAAGGCGTCCTTGGTGCACCAGCGAATGTCGCCGGCTGAAATCATGTCGATCGCGCCGCCAATCACGCCGCCCTGACAAGCGATCAGGACGGGCATGCGGGCGTCTTCCATCGAATTGAATGAGGATTGGATTTGCTTGATGTTCGAGCGGAACGCCTCGGCGGCGACGTGGCGGTCCACTTTACCGTTCGTCACGGCACCGTCATCGCTGAAGACAGACAGGTCCATACCAGCTGAGAAGTGTTTTCCCGCCGATGAGATGACAATGACCCGCGCCGCTGCGCTGGCATCGATTTCATTGACGATTTCCGGCAGCTCGTTCCAGAATGCCTTGTTCATCGCATTCATGGCCTGCGGGCGGTTGAGCACGATATGTGCGACTTTGTCTTCGATCGAGACGGTGAAACACTCGTGCGTTTTCTTCAGCATCTGTGGACTCCCTATTTCTCGATAAACTAGAGCAATAGCGCTATAATCTCCAGTATGTCGCCGCGATAAGCACACAGGCGTTTGATTTTATGGATGAAATTGGCTTCAATGAAATCCATTGGTGAGGGAACAGAAAAATGCGTTCAATGGTATTCGGAGCTTTGGCTCTTTGTCTCGTGCCTGCCGGCTGTGAAAGCGGCGCGGGCGGTGATTTCGGCCAGGTCCTGGGAGAAGTGCTCGGCGAGATTGGCAGCGGTGACACCACTGGCGGAGAGCTCACGGTTCTGGAAATCGACGCCGGTTTGCGACAGGCGCTGGAGATTGGCGCCGAGCGTGTCGCCAGCCAGATCGGGGTAACGGACGGCTACTGGAAGGATCCGCAGATCCAGATTCCGCTGCCGGGGCGTCTTGGCTCGGTGCAAAACGAATTGTCGAAACTCGGTCTGTCCGGTCCGCTGGATGACCTGCAATTGCGCATGAACCGCGCGGCGGAAGATGCCGTTCCTGCCGGAAAACGTATTGTCATCGACGCGGTCAAGTCGATCACCATCGATGATGCGGTGGGTATTCTGCGCGGCGGAGATTCCGCTGCGACGGATTTCCTGCGCGGGCGAACCGAAGAAAACCTGCGCGGATTGTTTACGCCTTATGTTGAATCTGCGCTTGAAGGCTCCGGTGCGTATCGCACTTTGGACAGCGTAGTGAGCAGCCAGCCCCTGCTCGCTGTGGCCGCCGTAGATTACAAATCTGATTTAACCACACATGCGGTCCAATTTGGCCTTGATGGTCTGTTTACCTATCTCGCAGTTGAAGAGAAGAAGATTCGCGACAATCCTGTTGCACGCACTACAGAATTGCTGCGTAAGGTCTTCGGGGCGAGATAAGGGCGAGTATGCGCAGATTTAAATTTGAAACCCCCGAGGGCGACATGGCCGCCCTGGAGTTTGGCGATCCCGCCAAAAAGCTGGCAGCCTTATGGCTCCACGCGACCGGTTTCAATGCGATGACCTATCAGTCGATCCTGGCACCGCTGGGATTGCGCACCAAAGTCCAGGCTGTCGATTTGCGGGGTCATGGCCGCTCGACCTTACCGGCTAAGCCCGGACGCCTGAGATCCTGGAAACGCTACCGCAACGATGTGCTGGCATTTCTGGATCGGGAATCCCCGGTGAACAAGGTTGTGCTGGGTGGGCACTCCATGGGCGCAACGGTGGCATTGCTCGCCGCGGGCGCACGGCCGGACAAGGTTGCAGGCCTGGTGCTGGTTGACCCGGTTATTCTGCCCGCCCGTTACTATATGGCGATGCACCTGTCGCCGTTTCGGCGCGGCGGTCATCATATGGCCAAGCAGGCGCGCCGCCGCCGCAACAAGTTCGATTCACGCGAGCATATTCAGTACAAGTATAAAGGGCGCGGCGCGTTCGAGACCTGGCGCGACCCGTTTCTGGAAGACTATATCCTGGACGCGTTCGACCGGACGGACGGCAACGACCCCGATAGCGAGAAGCAAGTCTGGCAATTGCTGTGCGACCCGAAATGGGAGGCGGCAACCTTCATGGCGCAGCGCAACCGGCCATGGGGCGCGCTCGCCAAAGTTAGAAAACACCAGATCCCGATCACCGTTCTCCGGCCGGATCGCGATTCGGTGATGACGGATGAGGTGGCTGCACGCCTGACCAAGAAGTGTCCACATCTGGTGCTCAAGGAGCGCGTGAACACGACTCATTTCCTGCCTATGGAAGCGCCATATGATGTCCGCGATCAGCTTTCGTCCTACATATCCAGCCTGATCGAAGGCCTTGCCGATGACGAGGTGGGGCTGGTGAAGCGGAGCCTTCGCGGTATCTGATCACATCAGGTTAACCTGACAGGGTTTTGACATATCGATTTTTTTTGCTCTCCTGCTTGCGGGAGAGAGAAAATGCAGGGACGTGCTTTAGCACTCATAACGCTCGGATTCGCGAGTTTTTTTCTCATCGGTGCAGCTGGTGCGGCTTCCGAGACTTACTTTGAAGTGAGCGCAAAGCCGGACATGCACGACATCAATTGCAGCCTGGAACGCATGGAAGAAGATCGCCCGGACCTGGACCGGCCGCACTGCTCCGTTCACCGCGTATCCGCGACCGTCGGTCGGCAAATGATGGCGATGAGTTTGACGCAGACTCGAGAAATCGAAGACTAGCGTATCACGCGAAATCTGAAGCAAGTTTCAAAACGTCCAGTCCGGCGTCGTCGCCGCGCGGGTTTACGCGCGCTTCCGTGCGGAGATTGGATAAGCCAACCTCCCATCATGTCTCCGAACGAAATTTCCCAATCCGTCATTCGGCTGCCCTGACGTCAGTCTGTTACCCAGTCACACAGAGACAAACTCTGGGAGAGAGACATGAAAGACCTTGAAGGCAAGACAGCATTCGTCACCGGCGCAGCATCGGGTATCGGTCTGGCGACAACGACAGCGCTAGCGCAAGCCGGGGTCAAGGTCATGATGTGCGATATCGAGCAGGACGCGCTGGACGCCGCGATCGCAGACCTGCGCAAGACCAATGCCGATGTCGAAGGTGTGGTGGCCGATGTCTCGCTCAAAGAACAAATGCGAGCTGCCGCTGATGCGACGATCGAGAAATACGGCAAGGTCCACATCCTTTTCAATAATGCGGGCGTGGGCGGTGGCGGTAGCTATGACACCTGGAGCCAGTCCGGATGGGACTGGACCATGGCGGTAAATGTCATGGGGGTTGTCTATGGGATCGAGATCTTTGGCCCGCTCATCGAAAGTCATGGCGAGGGCGGCCATATCGTGTCGACGGCGTCAGTCGCCGGTTTGATGTCGATGAGCAGCGCCCCATACTTCGTGTCAAAGTATGGCGTCGTCGCCCTTTCGGAAGGATTGCGCGTCGAGTTGGAGCCGCGCGGGATTGGCGTCTCGGTGCTCTGCCCGGGAATTATTCGCACCCGCATCCTGGAATCGGGGCGCAACTTGCAATCCCGCTATGGCGGAGAGGTCGACGAATTGTTCGACCCGAATGATCCCGAGAACGAAGCGGCTGCGGATTTCCGCGCCCGGCTGGAGGCGGGTATCGACCCGTCCTATGTCGGCGAACTGGTCCGCGAAGGCATCGAGAAGAACTGGGACTATATCGTCACCGATATGGAGTTCGAGCCCATTATCCGCGCCCGCTTCGAAAACATCATGGCCGCCTATGACCGGATCAAGGACCGCGAGCCGAGACGTTAAGGGTCGAGAGGGGGCTCTATGGTTGTTTCTGCTTTCGGCGTCGGAGAGGGCATCACAGAACCGCCAATCTCGATTTTGCCGAACCAGACGATTCCTAGAATTCGGGCCCGTCTTCCTGTTCTGGAAAGATCACTTCTGGATCTTGAATAACAATGAAAGTGTCGCTGCCGTCACGGCTTTGCAGCAGACTCCGAAACTCTTCTATAGCTTCCGTAGTGTCTCTGGGGTCGGTCTCAGTGTTTTCTTCATCTGGATCCAGTTCCAACTCCTCCCCAGCTCGAGCGAACCCATCCTGAATGGAGCTTAAGGCTAATTCTCTACTCGTCTTGTTTTGAATCGAGAATGCTTGAAGCTCCTCATACCGTGCAGGCGTAAAAGGTTCCTCCACGCACAAACTCGATGATTGCGTGAGCGTGCATCGGATTAACCGACGAGAATCGGCTGGTTCTCCAACGATCGTCGGAAGGCTGGTCTTCAAACTATACAAAAAGGTCTCTGTATCGCTTGATGTAAGTCCTGGTGAAAGCGTACTCAAATCGGCCCCAGCGGGCATCGTGACAACGGCAAACCCTCCGGTTCTTTTTCGCACAATTGTAAACGTTGTTTCTGTCTCGTGCTTTGCGCTGGTCAAAATTGGGCCGTAAGGTTCCGCAGTCTCCTCAACCTTCAGAGGAACGCTGACCGCCCCCAAAAACGCATTCACAATGGACTCCGTGACGAACGCTCCCGGTTCGATGTTGTTCGCTTCCAATAGATCGCACAAAGCAAGATCAGTAGGATTCTCAGTCGGGGTTACCGCCATCGTTCTCGTGGCTTTTTGCACGGAAGTCGCTCCGATACTCCCGCCCAGTGAAGGCGTATGTGTCGAACCGCCCCACCCACTGAACGGAATGAATGGAATGAGTGCATTTATCGTGGCGCCGTTTTCCTCGGCTAGCGTAAACGAACCCGAAAATACTGCGGTTCCTTTTTTAAAGTTGAATTTGGCTGCTGCTGGATGTGTCGAAGCGGCTTTCAATTCCTCGACCTTAATAAATCCGCGCGCCATCTGACACTTAAGCGCCGCTAAAACGTCAGCCTCCTTAATAGGCTCAATCACTTCCAATGAAGGGCTTTGAATTCCACCGCCGGGTATCGCCGTTTGTTGTGTAACGCACCCCGACAGCAATGCGGCGTTAAAAAAAACAGCCACCGTCGATTTTCGCAAGAACTGGCCTTTCGCTGGATGCATCTTGATTTGGTTTAGCATAAAGACCCTCATCTTTCATTGCGATAATTCTACTTTTATTGCGTAAATATTTTAGTGCAAGACATTGCCACTAAAATTGATGTTTGGGTTTATTTCAAAATACTGCTGATCCAACTACACTTCATATAAGCCACAGGCTCTGTTCACATTGTCTCTTTTTGAGTGAGAAACCTTACGCCCAGATTCTGCTCCCGCTTCTGCGAGCCGCACATTATAGACGCGTCTTTCTCGCCAGATCAGAACCGTAAGTGGGATACTGGGCTTTGTCTAATAGACGGCAATTGGCCGCCTAAAGCCGCAGGCCGCGTGGGGCGAGCTTTTCCAGCTCGACGATTTGCTCCGGCGGCGTCGGGATGACTTTGCGTGTGTCCAGGTCGAACGTGACGGCCACCGCTTCTGACGTGATCCAGGCATCGCCCGTATCCGGATCAAGCATCCAGTGCGACAGCGAATGGGTTTTCTCCGCGACATTGGCGAGGCTGGTATGGATGACATACCGATCACCCGCGCGCGGCCATTTGCGATAGACCAGGCGATATTCGAGCACAGCGCCGCCCATGCGGGCGCCAGTCTTTGAGGCTGCGACCTTGCTGCGCCAGTCATGCAACAAGGTTGGAACGGAGTCCGAGATTCGGCCGATGAACCAGGGCGCCGCGACGCGGCTGAAAATATCGGTCTCGCGCGTTTGAAACAGGCCGCGTCCAATCTCTGGGGCGCCGCATTCGTCCACGGCCGCCATCGTGGCCATGCTTGGCGGTACAGGTGACGCGGACGGGTCGAGCCCGCGGGGTCTGGTATCGTCCGGCGCGCTTTCGATCAGCGCTTCGAGCTGGGCCTGCGAACGCGTGCTCCATGGGAAGGGTTTGCCGGTCTTCGCTTCGACATGAACGACACGTGTGCGAAACGCCGCGGCGGGTCGGCCATCCGCGTGGCGCATGTCCTGGTAGATGAGCGCGCTGGTTTCATTCCATTCGAGGACGCAGCCCGTCATCCGCAGGGGATGTCCCGCATGCGCTTCCCTGATGTAGCGGATGTGATGCTCAGTCACCATGAGGGTCGACGGCGCATTGGCCCGGAAGGCGTGGGGCATCTGGATGACGCCAGCAAAATTGCCAAGGCCTTCCATCGCCTTTTCG
>JANSXJ010000278.1 GCA_024743015.1 Hyphomonas sp.
GAGGCATGAAAGGGGCTGCACAAGGTATGGAGCGCTCGCAGGCTGACTCGATGGGGATGCTCGCGACGATTATGAATGCTCTTGCGATGCAAAGCGCCTTGGAGTCGATTGGCGTCCAGACGCGGGTCCAGTCCGGCATACGTATGGATGAGGTTTGCGAACCGTTCATCCGGCGTCGCGCGATCCGGCACATGGAAAAACGACGCGTTGTGATTTTTGCGGCTGGAACCGGCAATCCGTATTTTACCACCGATACCGGTGCGGCTCTGCGCGCCGCTGAGATGCACTGCGATGCGATGATGAAGGGGACCCAGGTCGATGGAGTCTACTCTGCCGATCCGAAGACTGATCCGAACGCCGAGCGTTATGATCATCTGACTTATCAGGATGTTCTCGCGCGCAACCTGAAAGTCATGGACGCATCGGCGGTGAGCCTTATGCGTGACACAAACATACCGATTGTGGTTTTCTCTTTGCACAATAAAGGGGCCCTTGAGGACGTATTGACAGGTCGAGGCCCAAGCACAGTCATCTCCGGTTCGTGAGGAATAGAAAATGAGTTACGATAAAAAAGATCTCGAACGCCGCATGGACGGCGCCATCAGCGCCTTGCAGGCAGAATTGCAGGGCCTGCGAACCGGACGCGCCTCGGTCAACTTGCTCGATAATGTGCAAGTGTCGGCATATGGCTCGATGATGCCACTGAACCAGGTGGGCTCTGTGTCCATCATGGATGCGCGCATGATTGGCGTGAATATCTGGGACAAGGGCCTGGTTGGAGCCGCCGACAAGGCGATCCGCGAATCCGGGCTGGGGCTGAACCCTGTCGTGGATGGTCAGACGCTACGCATCCCGATCCCTCCGCTCAATGAGGAGCGCCGGCTAGAGCTGAGCAAAGTTGCGGGTAAGTATGCTGAGGCGGCCCGCGTTGCCGTCCGCAATGTCCGTCGCGACGGTATGGACGGGCTCAAGAAAATGGAAAAGGACGGTGAAATCAGCGAGGATGATCACCGATCGCTTGCCGATGAGGTCCAGAAGCTCACGGACAGCTATGTTGGTAAAGTCGATGAGGCACTGAAGAACAAAGAAGCGGAGATCATGCAGGTTTGACCTCCGCGCCATCAGCTGCCCAAACCGGGGAGGGTGGGCCTCCTGCCGGCAGTTTCCCGGATCACGTTGCGATCATAATGGATGGCAACGGGCGATGGGCGAAGTCGCGGAACCTGCCACGCGCGGTCGGTCACGAGCGCGGAGTTGAAGCGCTCCGCCGCACAGTCGAAGCGGCGCAAGATGTTGGCCTCAAGACGCTCACGGTCTATTCCTTCTCAACCGAGAACTGGCGTCGTCCAGTCTCCGAGGTCAACGCCCTGTTTGGACTGCTTAAAGCTTACGTGAAACGAGACCTGGACCGCCTGGCGAGGGAGGGCGTTCGCGTTCGCATCCTCGGCACACGCAAAGGTCTGCCAGAAGACATTCGCGAACTCGTTGATCGGGCGGAGGCGCGCACCGAAGCCAATTCGAAGTTCAATCTCTGCATCGCGTTCAATTATGGGGGACGCGAAGAAATCGTTCGCGCTGTGCAGAAAGCCGCCAAATCGATCGCGGATGGTTCACTAAATGCCGAAACGCTCGACGAGGAGTCGCTCGGGAAATTCCTCGATACATGCGATGTGCCGGATCCGGATATCGTTATCCGGACGAGCGGTGAATATCGATTAAGCAATTTTCTGATTTGGCAAGCGGCCTATGCCGAACTTGTGTTTATGGATGTGCTCTGGCCGGATTTCGGGAAAAAGCATCTGGTTGAGGCAATTGAGACGTTTCAGAAGCGGGAACGTCGTTTTGGCGGTCTGGCTTCCGGAGCTGCGTGAGTATGGCCCCCCAGCAGCAACATGACGGCCAGCTTGGCGATCTCAGGCTGCGACTAGTCTCCGCCGGCGTACTCATTCCGTTTGGCCTGTACGTTGTCTGGGCAGGCGGTCCGCTGCTGGCGGTCGCCTGCGGGCTGTTTGCCGCCTTGATGGCGTATGAGTGGATCCGCATGACCGGATCGCCGTCTATGAAGTCATTTGTTGCGCTTGCGATTCTGCCATTCATTCCCGCGGCGCTCGGTGCACTGGTTTGGGCGGTTTGGGCATTGATCGGCGCGGTGCTAGCAGCGAGTTTCACACATACAGTATCAGAAAAACGCGGGGCGGAGAGCTTTGGGTTGCTCTACGTTGCCGGAATGCCACTCGGTCTGTTTCTTCTGCGGGAAGGGCCATGGGATGGCACCGCCGCTGCATTGATCTTCATGGGGATCGTCTGGGGGTCTGACTCGGCTGCCTATTTCACGGGTCGCCAATTGAGGGGGCCGTTATTGCATCCGGACTCACCGTCCAAGACCTGGAGCGGCGCCATCGGGGCCGTCATCTTCAGCGCTCTATGTGGAGCATTGGCAGCGCATTTGACTGGGGGGGTGTTGACCGTCTGGCTGCTCGTCGGTGGAACGGTTTCCGTCGTCGCACAGATGGGCGATATGTTCGAAAGCTCGCTCAAGCGTCGCTATGGGATCAAGGATTCCAGCGGCTTCGTTCCTGGCCATGGCGGATTACTCGATCGGGTAGACGGGCTTGGGATGGTTTGCGTCGTCACGGCGCTGGCATTTCTGTTTGCGCCGGACTTCGTTAGCGTACTAGGGCTACGGGTATGAGTGGCGTTAGAACCATCTCGATTCTTGGATCGACCGGATCAATAGGAACATCGGCCTTGTCGGTGGTCGAGCACGCGAATGCGCAAGGCTCAGAGCCGGTTTTCGAGATTGATACGCTGACCGGCGGGCGCAATGCGGATTTGTTGATCCAACAGGCGAAGCAGCACCTCCCGAACTGCGTGGTGATTGCGGATCCAACCAAACGCAAACATGTCGCCGACGCGCTCTCCGGCCTAGACATAGAAGTGCACGCTGGTTCGGACGCCATTGAGGACGTCGCCAAGCGACCGGTCGACCGACTGCTGGCCGCTATCGTTGGAATTTCAGGCCTGCCGTCGACCCTTTCGGCTCTGCAGGCCGGGAACTCGGTCGCGCTTGCCAACAAGGAAAGCATGGTCTGCGCAGGGCCGTTGCTCAACCGGGTTGCTGCCGAGAAACAGGTCGCGATTGTGCCAACTGACTCAGAGCACAATGCAATGTTTCAGGTCATGGAGCGCCGCGAGGACGTTGAGCGTATTATCCTGACCGCATCCGGCGGACCGTTTCGAACCACAAATCGAGAAGAGCTGAAGGCTGTCACGCCACGGCGTGCGCTTGCCCATCCGAGATGGGATATGGGTGAGAAGATCTCCATCGATAGCGCCACGCTATTCAACAAAGGCCTGGAACTAATCGAAGCCTGTTACCTGTTCGATATGGGTGAAGACGAAATTGAAGTGGTGGTGCATCCACAATCAATTATCCACTCAGCGATCGCCTATCGAGATGGATCTGTGCTTGCGCAAATGGGTGTGCCGGACATGCGGACGCCCATCGCGCATGCCTTGACCTGGCCTGAACGTCGGGAGCCGACCCCAGTCGAACGACTGGACCTGGTGGCGCTCAGTCGGCTCGACTTCGAGGCTTTGGACAGTAGCAGATTTCCGGCCGTTGACCTTGCGCGGGAGGCGATCCGGATCGGAAAAGGCGTCCCAATCGCATTAAATTGCGCTAATGAAGGTGCTGTAGCTGCATTTCTGGCGGGCCAATGCGGTTTTCTCGACATAAGCTGGGTCGTGGAGACTGTGATGGAGCGGTTTCTGAGCGGCTCAATGTCTTGTGAGGATTGCGGAAATTTGGAAGCGGTTCTAGCAATACAAGCCGAAGCTGAAAGATTGACGGGCGCGCTTCTGGAAGAAGTGAAGAGCCAGAAGCAGGAGCGTACAGCGTGACCGAGATTCTGTCGCAGGGCCCGATATTTTTGGTGTGTTTGGCATTCCTGCTTGGAGTGGTCGTGATTATTCACGAACTCGGACACTATTGGATGGGGCGTTATTTCGGCGCTGCCGTCGAATCGTTCTCAATTGGCTTCGGAAAGCCGATCTTCGAAACCAAGGACAAGAATGGAACACGCTGGCGCGTAAACTGGATTCCGCTTGGCGGATTCGTGAAGTTCGTGGGTGAAAGCCAGATGCCGGGCGATGTCGGACGCATTGAGGACGGCCCATCTGGTAAACCGTACCCGCAACTGGGCGTAGGCGCGCGGTCTTTGGTGGCGCTCGCGGGACCGGCTGCCAATTTCGTTCTGGCTGTTTTGCTGTTTGCAATTTTCTTCGGGTTTCGGGGCGTCGAGACCTATGATGTTTACGCGTATCAGGTCGTTCCGGACTATCCAGCTGCTGAGGCAGGATTGCAGGCTGGCGACGTTATCAGAGCGATCGATGGAAAACCAATACAAGCGCTGTCCGACCTGATCGTGATCACCAGCATGTCTTCTGGCCGCACGCTGAATTTTGAGGTGACCCGCGGTGACGAAGCACTCACGCTTGCCGTCACGCCGCGCCGCGAAACGCGTCGGAATCAGCTTGGTCAGATCGTGCCGCAAGGAACCATCGGAATTACCCCAGCACCCGTCGTGGAGAGTCTGGAATTTCGCCGATATGGGCCCATCAGCGCGGTTGGAGCGGGCGTTGTGGAAACAAAAAATACAGTAGAGCATACCGTTTACATGCTTGGCCGGATCATCACCGGGAAAGAGCCGCTCGCGCTGATGAGCGGGCCGGTCGCAATCGGTGATGCCGGACGGCGAATCGTCAATCAGACATTGGGTGCGGAGACCGTACCAATGAGCAAGCGACTCAGCGCGCTCGGATGGTCAGTCCTGCAATTATGTGCGTTGATCTCAATCGGGATCGGCTTTTTCAACCTGTTACCACTGCCGGTACTCGACGGTGGGCACCTCGTATTCAATGCGTATGAATTCGTGACCGGCAAGGTCATGCCGGAAAAGGTGCAGGAAGTGGCATTGATGGCTGGGCTCGGTCTGCTATTGACCATGTTCGTGTTCATCACTTGGGGCGATGTTCTGGAAACGGGTCTTTTCCAAAGACCAACAAGCGAATAGGAC
>JANSXJ010000358.1 GCA_024743015.1 Hyphomonas sp.
CAACTTTACGTGACATGGCAAGCTTTGCCAGATCGATCAACGGAGTGTTCACCGCATTTTGCCATAAGCGTCTCTAATTGTTGGGGATGTTATTATGAATACAAATGTCGTGGCGCAGCATCGCGCCAATCATGCCGTCTATTCTCGTGTCGGCGCATCTCCTTATATCGTGACGATCTTCCTTTCGGCGGCGCTGGTTTTCCTTGTCCAGCCGATCTTTGCGAAGATGGCAACGCCTCTGCTCGGCGGTGCCCCGAATGTCTGGAACGTATCGCTTGTCTGCTTCCAGGCAGCGCTCTTGCTCGGTTATACGTACGCGCATCTGCTCACTCATTTCGTGAAGTCCCTGCGCGCGCAAATTACCGTTCATGCCGGTTTGCTCGCCCTTGCGGCTTTGGTGCTGCCATTTCAGCTCTCGACAGCGCTTGGACCGCCGGATCCGGTCCAGCCAACCTTCTGGTTGATCGGTGTTTTTGCGATCTCCATCGCGCCGCCCTTCGCGGTCATTTCCGCCACGGCTCCCCTGATCCAAAGCTGGTACAGTCGCTCAGGGCGCGCCGATGCCCATGATCCCTATCATCTCTATGCCGCAAGCAATGTCGGCTCCTTGCTCGGCCTGGCCGCCTATCCACTCGTGTTCGAGCCATTTTTTCCCCTGATCACTCAAACCACTGCCTGGACGACCGGCTATGCCTGCCTCGCATTGCTCCTGATCGGTTCGGGCATTCTCGCATTTGCGACCGGCAAGGGCGTCTCTCCGATGATCTCGGAAGCGCCCGTGGAACGCCCGATCGAGACATCAAAGACCGTCTGGCAGCAGCGCCTCTGGTGGCTCGTCTGCGCGTTCATTCCATCCAGCCTCCTGGTTGGCTCGACGACTCATATCGCGACAGAGATTGCCAGTGTTCCGTTCCTGTGGGCGGTTCCGCTCGCCCTCTATATTTCCAGTTTTGTAATCGTATTTTCAAAGCAACCCGCGATTTCCCTCGATACAGCAAACCGGCTGCTGCCGTTCACGATCGCGATGGCCTTTTTCGCATTGCCCGCGATCACAGTGATCCCCGTCACATTCTCTGTCGCGATCCACGTCTTTGCCCTGTTTATGGCGGCATTGGTGGGTCACGGGACCATGGCCGCCAGCCGTCCGGTCGCAAACAGGCTGACCGAATTCTATCTCATCATGTCGCTTGGCGGGGTCCTGGGTGGTGCATTCAACGCGTTGCTTGTCCCCGTCATCTTCACGTCAGTCTTGGAATATCCGCTCCTGCTCGTCGCTGTACTTGCCATCCGTCCCGGCCTGCGTCTGATCGGAAAAGGGCGCACGCGGGCCTGGCTGGCGGCAGCTGCGCTCGCGCTCATTGTCGCGAGTGTGATGCGCTGGACGCAGGGCCCTGACGGACAGAGCATCCTCGCGGCCCGTATCCTGATTCTACTCGCCGCATTGAGCATCGCGATGAGCTGGAACAGCAAAGCCGGGCCGATACTGGCTGCCATCTGCGCGTGGGGCGTTGGCGCGGTTACCAATCCGATTGCGGGTGGTGTCTCTGAGCGGAGTTTCTTTGGCGTGGTCAAGATCATTGAGCGCGGGGACATCCGTCTCCTGATGCATAGTGGAACCGTCCATGGCGCCCAGTTCATGACCAAGGACAAGGCGCTGATGCCGACAACTTATTACGCGCCCTCCACCCCGATTGGGCAGCTCTTTGCCACCAATGAGGCGCCTGGCGCGGTCGGGGTTGTCGGCCTCGGGACCGGATCTGTCGCCTGTTATGCCCGGCCTGGGCAGGATTATATCTATTATGAGATCGATCCGCTGGTCGCAGAGTTCGCCAGTGACCCTCGGCATTTCACCTATCTTTCCGCTTGTACGCCGGAGCCGAATATTGTTCTGGGCGATGGCCGCCTGAGCCTTGCAAATGAGCCTGAAGATCGCTTCAACCTCCTTCTGATCGATGCGTTCAGCTCGAGCTCGGTACCAACCCATCTCCTGACACGCGAAGCGGTGAGCCTGTACTTGTCGCGCCTCAGCGAAGACGGGGTGCTGGTCATGCATGTGTCCAACAATCATATGGACTTGCCGAAGGTCGTGTCGCGCGTGGCCGACTCGCTGGGGGCTCCGGCGCGATATCAGTATTTCAATCCGACCCCTGAACAAGCGGAGCTTGAAGACGCGCATGCCAGCCAGGTCGTCGTTCTGGCCCGCACGGAAGTCGCGCTCGCCCGGCTGGATGCCGACCCGAACTGGCAAATTCTAACAGGTGATGGCGGACGCCCATGGAGCGATGATTATACAAATGTGATCGGCGCGATCCTGGAGAAGCGGCGCTAGCGGATCAGCCTTGCGCGGACTTCGCGAGTCCGATCCAGTGTTCCACTTCGGACTGATCGACATTGTTTTCGCCGCCCCACAATACCCGTGCTCCCTTGGGGGTATCCAGGAAGCTGGTGGCCGCGTTCAGCACCTTTGTCGCAGACGCCTTGGCAAGGTCATCGGCGCTGCGGATGCCGGCGCCCACAAGAATCTGGCTATCGAGAACCCGAAGCCCGGGCGCCTCGACCATCAAGCGCGTCTGATCCTGCCAATCCAGCAGGGTCTCAGTCTTGATATAGCGCACGTTCAACGCGGCGGCTGTTTCGGCTGGGTCGGCATTGAGCAGATCCCCGATCGTCCAGATGTCGACTTTCTCCAGGCGCGACGCTGTTTTCGGCCCGATTGACGGCGCATCAACGACCGGCGAGTCGAGCGTGATGTGGTTGCCATCCTCGTCATCATTCGCTGCCTCAACCGGGGTGGAGACGTCCGATCTCGCTTCGATGACGGGCTCTGTTGCCGGTTCAGGTTTTGAAGGTTGTTCTTCAACAGCATCCAGCTCGGCGAGCATAGCCTCTGCCGCGTTTGTCTCTTCGGAGTCTTCCGCGGGCGCCGCAACGGTCTCATCGTTCTCGGCGGTGATTTCGGCCGCCGGTTCGGACTCGGCTGCTGCTAACTCCGCACTTGTCTCTGTGTCTTCAGCGAGCTCGACCTCGAGTTCAGGCTCAGCTGCGATTTCAGGCTCGGCTTCGATCTCTTCGATAACCGGTTCGTTCCCCAACGCTTCTGCTGCATCGACCTCGTCAAACACTTCTGGATCAGGAGAGACGGTCGGCGTCCTGTCGGCGTCAGTTTCAGCACCAGCCACGGGTACAGGGACGACTTTCAACTGGTACTCGACCGGTTGCGGATGCTTCGGGAGCGGGACGTGTTTCGTCCCGATCGGGCGAATGGGCATCATGTCGAGCCATTCAACCGGCTGTCTGAGAATCTGTTTGCAATGCAAGGCCCGGATTTTCTTGTCATCGGCCGGGAGTGTTTTCACGACTTTGCCGGTCTCGACAAACTCTTCGTACATCGCCTCCACCGTCTTGCGGTCGCGCGCGTCGGCGAGGCGCTTTGTGATCCGGCGGATTGGGATATCGAGCGCTGCAAAATAGCCGGGCAGGTCGAGATCAACCTTTTGCGGCTTCACACCGGCCTCGGCAAATGCTCGCTGAAACAGCACCGCCACGCCCGACGTGGCATAGGCGATGAGGTCGGCCAGAATATCCAGCAGCGTTTGATCCAGTCCCTCCGGCGGATTGGCAACGCCTTTGTGCAGATCATAGTGATCGATGAAGGTCTGATAGTGCGGATTGGAATATTTCGCGCCTGCCAGCACCATGTCTGCAACAAAGCCCGTCTCGGTCCCGCTATGGACATGCGGATATCCACGCACATCGATCAGCGCCTTGATCGTGTCCCGTGATTTGGCAATCGACCATTCCAGCGCGCGGTGGATGGCACCTTCTTCCTCGCTCTGGGCGGTATGGAAGGGCTGGATCGGATCGGCATAATAGTGCGTCAGTACGCCGAGCGCATAGGCCGCCTTGCCCCATTTCTTCTCGCGCAGTGCCTCGACCGCCTTGCCATA
>JANSXJ010000500.1 GCA_024743015.1 Hyphomonas sp.
GTCAATTAACAGATCACAGAATTGTCACTTTCAACTCCAACTGAATTTTCTGTGTGTTGATTTTGCCACAATTGCGCCAGATTTGCCGGGACAAACGTGCGGAAATCGAACACGTGCTGCAATAATTTTGCGCAATTCCCGGATTGCGGAGGCGGTCTGGCACATTGTGATCACTCACGTGTCCCGACAAAATGCCGGTGTGTCCTGACATAATGTGTCAGCAGGCGATGTTCAGGCGCTACACAATCGTTGTTCGTGCGTCGTTATTGACTAGGTTGATACATGGGTTTCGATGATCGCGGGGATCTGCACAATGAATGACTCTCCTTTGCAAACCGGAACAGCGCGCGACGCTGTTGGCGGGCTGCCCAGCAGCGAGTGGACGCCGCATCGTCCTGATCGGCGGTGGGAGAAGCTCGAAGGCGGGATCGAGCTCAAGGTCGACGCGCCGTACGAGCCGGCAGGGGATCAAAGAACCGCCATTCCGGAACTGGTCGAAGGTATCCAGCAAGGCGAACGCGATCAGGTTCTGCTCGGGGCCACAGGCACGGGAAAGACTTTTACGATGGCGAAGATCATCGAGGCGACGCAGCGACCCGCCTTGATCCTGGCGCCAAATAAAACCCTCGCCGCGCAGCTTTACGGCGAATTCAAATACTTCTTTCCAAACAATGCGTTCGAGTATTTCGTTTCCTATTACGACTATTACCAACCCGAAGCCTATGTGCCGCGCCGCGATCTCTATATTGAGAAGGAAAGCTCGATCAATGAGGCGATCGATCGGATGCGCCATTCGGCGACGCGCGCCATCCTCGAGCGCGATGACTGTATCATCGTCGCGTCCGTCTCCTGTATCTACGGCATCGGATCGGTCGAGACCTATACGTCCATGACGAGGAAGCTGGAGGTCGGTCAGCGGATCGATCCGCGGGAGGTCGCCAAATTGCTGGTCGATCTCCAATACAGTCGCAATGACATGGCGTTTCAGCGCGGATCATTTCGAATGAAGGGCGATATAGTCGATATCTTTCCGGCCCACTATGAAGACCGCGCCTGGAAGCTGTCATTCTTCGGCGACGAGCTCGAGAGCATTACAGAATTCGATCCGCTGACCGGGCGCAAGTCTGAAACACTGCCCGCGATCAAGCTCTATGCGAACAGCCACTATGTCACGCCACGCCCGACCCTCAACCAGGCGATTGAGCATATCAAAATCGAACTCAAGCAAACGCTGGAACACTTCCAGAAAGAGGGAAAGCTCCTCGAGGCGCAACGCATTGAACAGCGCGTTCAATATGATTTGGAAATGCTCGCGGCGACCGGAAGCTGCAACGGGATCGAGAATTACAGCCGCTACCTCACCGGCAGAAAACCTGGCGAGCCGCCGCCGACCATGTTCGAGTACCTTCCGGACAATGCGCTGGTTTTTGTCGATGAGTCTCACCAGACGGTGCCGCAAATCGGGGCGATGTATAAAGGCGACTTCAGTCGTAAACGGACGCTGGCCGAGTATGGGTTTCGCCTGCCATCCTGTCTCGATAACCGCCCGCTAAAGTTTGAGGAATGGCAGGCGATGCGGCCACAAACGATACACGTCTCGGCTACGCCGGGACCGTGGGAACTGGATCGTACCGGCGGTATCTTCACAGAGCAGGTGATCCGGCCTACCGGACTGCTCGATCCCACCGTGGAGGTACGTCCAGTATCGACGGGCACGACGAACCAGGTGGATGACCTCACCTCAGAGATCCGGAACACGACGGAAGCGGGATACCGGACCCTGGTGACGACGCTGACCAAAAAAATGGCGGAGGACTTGACGGAATACCTGCACGAGCAAGGGATCAAGGTGCGCTACATGCACTCGGATGTCGACACGGTTGAGCGGATTGAAATCATCCGCGACCTCCGCTTGGGAGAGTTCGATGTGCTGGTGGGGATCAATTTGCTGCGCGAAGGTCTAGATATTCCGGAGTGTGGTCTGGTCGGCATTCTCGATGCAGACAAGGAGGGCTTTCTGCGGTCCGAAACCAGCCTCGTTCAGACGATTGGCCGCGCCGCACGAAACGCCGATGCGCGGGTTATTCTTTACGCCGACAAGATAACCGGTTCGATGCAGCGTGCGATGGACGAGACCGAGCGACGCCGTGAGAAGCAGCAGGCGTATAATACCGAACACGGCATTACGCCCACCACGATCAAGCGCGCTGTTGCGGACATTCTGGGTGAGCTTGGTGAGAAGTCAGGTGGACGGACGCAGTTGAAGGGTGGCAAGTCACGGAAGAGGGCCGTCGCCGAGGAGCA
>JANSXJ010000073.1 GCA_024743015.1 Hyphomonas sp.
ATCCATTTGTTCTTGCGTCGGTTCTGTAAGGTTTGCGACCCGACCCGGGATCACGCGGCGACCGGGGAATGCCCCCTCCACCGCCGCTTTGAAATCAAGCTCGGCGCAGGTGAGGTCATGTGGAGGCTGAAACACGCCATCCGGCAGAATATCCAGGCCTTCCATCGAACCGGAGATACCTGCAAACCGCTCCACATAGTCATACCACGGCTTCAAATCGGCGTATCGGACGGGCCAATCGATACCGTGTCCGTCGCGCGCGTTCGCCTCGAAATCGATCTCCGACATGCGGTAACTCTGACGGCCCCACATGATCGAACGACCGCCTTCATGGTAACCGCGTAGCCAACGAAAATCGGTTCCTTCAGCCGTTTCGTAAGGATGCTCTTTGTCCTTCACCCAGAACTGCCTTGTATAGCTCTGAAACGCATACACGTTGGACTGGATGGGATAGTCTTCCCGGTCTTTGTCGGTTTTGCGGTTCAGGTGCTCAACATCCCAGGGATCGATGAAGTCGGTATAGTCTTTCTCGACAGTAACCTTTCGGCCCCGTTCGATTACCCCGACCTTGAAGCCTTTCTCGCACATCTCCTTGGCGACCCAGCCGCCTGACATGCCCGACCCGACTACGATTACGTCAAAATCTGTCATTGCTATGTCGCCCATGTTTTTGGAAAATCGGAAAGCGGTACGCAGCCAATCCACTCGCCCGGAACCGGCTCATAAGCGAGTTCTTCCGTCGCGCCTGGTTCGGACATGTAATAGGCCTGCACAACAGTCGCCTTGAAGTCTCGATAGAAACCGTTGTCGACCTCGCCCGAAAAGACTTGCGCATCAAAAGCGCTCAGAACGGCTTCGCGTTCGCTTGGAGAAAGTTGCGTAAACGCCGCTCCCGTTTCGCTGGTGAGCGCAGAGCCGAGCGCTGCCAGACCTGTCTTCCAATACTGTTGGAAATCCGTGTCCCCCCAATCCGTCGCAAGACTTTGAAGCGTTTCCGGAACACCAGCTTGAACGGCGCCTGCTGTCTCAGTTTTCGGAATGATTGTCTGCGCGACCGCTGAAATCAGCGCCATTTCCTCGCCAGTGAAAACGCCCGGGGCAACCGAACCTGCAATCTGGCCAGAGGCGGCTTTATCTGCCCCTCCGCAAGCCGCCAAACCACCAACGGCTGAGAGCGCTAACAATCCTTGAAAGACCTGACGTCTTTGAAGCATGAGATCATGTACCATTTCGGGCTCCTATCCGTGCGACGGATCGGCTTCGCCGCCCGCCGTGTTCTGCATCCAGTTGCGCGCAAGGTACAATCCGACGAACGCCGCAATCAGGACCGCTGGGAAGAAGACCAGTTGCGAGAGCGCCCCCTGCCCCGCAGCCACTTCCACAGCGTTGCCTTCCAGGCCAGAGGCTTCTGCCTTGACCCGAGCGCTGTCGATCCAGCCGCCAATGATCGGGTTCCAGATGGTCAGCGCGAACATCCCGGCAGCACCGACAAGGCTCATCCCGAGCGCGCCGGAGCGTGGCACATATTGCGCCGTCACGCCGATCATGGTCGGCCAGAAATAGCAGACACCGAACGCAAACACGATTGCTGAGACGTAGACCATTGCGCCAGAGGCGGTCGACATCATGAACAGGCCGAGCGTCGTCAGGATGGCGCTCATCAGCAATACACCGACCGGGTTCAAGGCATGAATCAGTGGGCCAGCGAAATAGCGGCCGACCGCCATGATTCCGGTGACCATGCCCAGCACGATCATGGCCTGCCCGGGCACCCCGCCGAGTTGGGCACCGAGGATACGGTCAACCCATTGCTGCGTGCCAAGCTCAGAAGTGGCTGTGATGCTCATCAGCCCCATCAGAATAATCAGTAAGGCAGCGTCCCGCGCCCGCCCGGCTCTGAACATCATCAGGAGGAAAGTGAGTCCGAGCACGAGCAGGAGCGGAAGGAGGAAAGTTCCCGGCAAGCCGGCAACGATATCGTTGGGAGTTCCGATAAGCACCAGCAGGCCAAATATCGCCGTCATCAGGATCAGGCCTTTGGCGTCGAGATCGACGATCTTTTCAATCTGCGGGATATCCGGGAACTGAGTTGTGAAAACCATATACCCGTAAATCGCGGTCGGAATGAGCATGACCGCAATTTGCGGCTGCCAGCCGATCCCGGCATTCGTCATGAAGTAAGACACAACAGCGCCAATCACGATCCCGCCCGGGAACCAGACATGGAATCGATTGAGCCACTTGGTCTTGTCATCCTTGTAGAGATCCGCAACGAGCGGGTTACACGCGGCTTCGACCGATCCGTTGGCAAAGCCGATAAAGAAGGTCGAGATCAGCAGCCCAAGAAATCCACCGGCGAAGATGGTCAGCACCAAGCCGAGCAAATGACCGACAAAGGCAAGGATCATGATCAGTCTTGGACCCAGCTTGTTATAAAGAAACCCGAAAACGACCATGGCGAGCGGGAAACCGAGAAAGGCCATGGAGTTGACCCAGCCAAGCTCGGTGTCACTCAGGGCGAACTCTTCCGAAAGCTGGGTGAGAATGCCGGCACGGATCGCGAAAGTCATCGCCGTGACGATGAGAGATAAACAGCTCAATAAGAACAGCTTGTTGCGATTGATACCGGCGGCGAGATGGCCGTCTGCTGTGGTTGCGGTCATAGTTCCTCCCTCACTCGGCTGTTCTTATGACAGTCCAAGCATTTTTCTGTTTGCTTCAACGCTGACATCTCCGCCTGCGAAATCGTCAAACGCTTTGTCGGTGACACGAATGATGTGATCGGAAACGAATTTGGCGCCGTCTCGGGCACCATCTTCGGGATGCTTCAAAGCGCACTCCCATTCGACCACGGCCCAGCCATCGAAATCGTACCCCGCCAGCTTGCTGAAGATCGCGCCGAAATCGATCTGTCCGTCGCCGAGAGACCTGAACCGACCAGGCCGCTCGACCCACCCCTGATAACCACCATAGATGCCGCTTTTTCCATTCGGACGGAACTCGGCATCCTTCACATGGAACATCCGGATGCGGTCGTGATAGTGATCGATGAAAGACAGATAATCGAGCTGCTGCAGGATGAAGTGGCTCGGGTCGTAGAGGATGTTACACCGGGCGTGACCATCAACCTCTTCCAGGAAACGCTCAAACGTCACGCCATCATGCAGGTCTTCGCCGGGGTGAATCTCGTAGCAGACATCGACGCCGCACTCGTCATAATAATCGAGGATCGGACGCCAGCGCTTGGCGAGTTCCTTGAAGCCCTCTTCGACCAGGCCAGCAGGTCTCTGAGGCCACGGATACATGAACGGCCATACCAGCGCGCCTGGAAACGACACGGAGCGATCGAGACCGAGATTTTGGGATGCTTTCGCAGCGAACATAACCTGCTCAACAGCCCACTCCTGCCGCGCCTTGGGATTGCCGTGCAATTGAGTCGGCGCAAACGCGTCAAAGGCGGTATCATAGGCCGGGTGAACCGCCACCAGCTGCCCTTGGATATGCGTCGAGAGTTCGGTGATCTCAACGCCCCACTCGCGGCATTGGCCTTTGAATTCGTCGCAATAGTCTTTGCTTTCCGCGGCGAGTTTCAGGTTGATGCAGGTTGGATTGTCGGACGGAATCTGGACGCCCTTATAGCCTGCGTCAGCCATCCATCGGCAGGCATTTTCCATCGTGTCGAAGGGCGCATCGCCCATAAACTGGGCCAGAAAGATTGCGGGGCCCTGCATCGTCTTCATACCGTGATCTCCGTCCACGTTGAGTTATTGTTGCTGCTCTCAACCAGCGCTTCGACAAATGCCATCCCGCGCAGAGCCGCGTCCATTCCGGCTTTGACCCCGCCCTGGGTTTGCAGCGCTTCAGCGAATTCGAGATAAATGTTCGCGAACGCTTCGATATAGCCTTCCGGATGACCAGGCGGCGTGCGAAATCCAGCTTGCACGTCGGCAGGCAAATAGCCTTGTGCCGCACGCAGGATCTCGGTTGGGCGATCGGTATAGGTCCGAATGAGTGTGTTCGGTTCTTCCTGGTTCCATTCCAGACCACCGGTCTCGCCATAGACGCGGATGGATAGCGTGTTCTCATTTCCTACACACACCTGAGACGCGCTCAGCACTCCCTTCACGCCATCCTGCATACGAAACAGCGCCGATCCATCATCATCCAACCTGCGGCCCTCCACGAAGACCGAGAGGTCAGCGGCGACGTGGGTCATGATCTTGCCGGTGACGAATTCTGCCAGATTGTGAGCATGCGTGCCGATATCGCCCATGCAACCGGAAATACCGGACCGGGCTGGATCGGTACGCCAATCCGCCTGCTTGTTGTCGACCTCACCTGCGAGCCAGCCCTGGATATATTCGACGTAGACTTTGCGGACTTTTCCGATGCCCCCGTCAGCCACGATCTGGCGCGCCGCGCCGACCAATGGATAGCCGAGATAGGTATGGGTCAAACCATAGGCCAGTGTGTCGTGCTTCTGGACGATCGCTGCGAGCTCGCGCGCCTCTTCCATATTCAAAGTCGCGGGCTTATCCGAAAGGACGTGAAATCCGGCTTCAAGCGCGGCTTTGGCCACCGGAAAGTGGACATGGTTTGGTGTTACGATCGCGACAAAATGCATGCGCTGGTCTTCTGGCAAAGCGGCTTCCGCCCGCATCATTTCATCATAGTTCGTGTAACAACGAGAAGCCTCAAGCCCGAGCTGGCGTCCGGTGGCGATACAGTTATCTGGATCTCTTGAGAACGCACCGCAGACCAGGTCAATCTTTCCGTCGAGGCGTGCAGCCAGTCGGTGGACGTCACCGATAAATGCACCTTGGCCCCCGCCGACCATACCCATTCGGAGCGTATTTTCCGTCACGCGTTGAGCCTCCCTACCCAAACCTGAATTGTGTTTATTTTTCTATTTCTGACAGCGCTAACAGCTTGTCCTGCAGGATGCAACTCTTCCCGACTCGGAAAGTTGATAGCGCTATCAATTTTTCTGGACAGCGTCCGATACGGCGGCTAGGCCTGCATCCAAATCAGATCATGAATGATGTCAAAAGATCTGTCATCCTGGGGAGGAATTGAAGGTATGCGCAGACTTGTAAGCTCTATACTCTTGGCCGGATTTGCAGCAGCGGCGGCAGGTTGCGAAGCCTCCAACCCCGCTCCAACACCCGAAACCACACCCGAAGAAACCCAATCGATCGGCAGCATAGATCGCAGACTGGCAGCAATGGACTCTGTCGTTGCACCCGGCGCTGAAATCGAAATCCTTGCCGAAGGATTCACCTGGCCGGAGGGACCTGCCTGGGTCGAAGCAGAACAAGCTCTTTACTTCAACGATGTGCCGGAAAACAAAATGCATCGTTGGGCCGAAGCGACTGGTCACGAAATGATCCTGTCCCCATCGGGCGGTGCGTCGCCAGAGGTCGCGGCAACCATGAGAGAGTCTGGCGCAAACGGCATTATTCTATGGCCTGCCGACCCGTCCAAGCTTTTACTTGCCGATCACGGCGCGCGTGGCTTGTCGGTTCTGAGTAGAGACACGTTCCAGCGCGAAGTGATCGTTTCCTCATATGACAATCAGTCGCTCAATTCCCCGAATGATATGGTCGCCCGCAGCGACGGGGCGATCTTCTTTACCGATCCCCCATACGGCTTGCGCGGATTGAACAATGCGCCCGAAAAGGAACTCCAGCACAATGGCGTTTATCTCTATTCGAGCGACGCGCCACTCAAGCTGATCATTGACGATCTGACATTCCCGAACGGCATTGCCCTCTCGCCGGATGAGCGCACGCTCTACGTCGCGGTATCGGATCCGGACAATGCAAAGATTATGGCCTACACCGTCGCCGAAGATGGCAGCGTCAGCGACGGCCGTGTCTTCTTCGATGCATCCGGTGAGCTGAAAGATGGCGGCGGCCTGCCGGACGGTATGGTCGTGGCCAGAAACGGCACTGTATTCGCGACCGGTCCGGAAGGAGTTTACGTTCTTGCACCCGAGACCGGCGACGTTCTCGGCGTAATCTCAACGGGCATGCCTACGTCGAACTGCACATTGAACGATGACGAAACCTATCTCTACATGACGTCGTCATCGGTTCTGGCGCGCGTACCAATCTCGTTCTGAGGCTCGACATGGACCCGTCAGACCCAATCTACATCGTCGCCACGCTCGCCGCATCGGTGGCAGGCCTCCTATTGCTGGTCATTCGCGCCAAGGTCCCCGCTTTTTTTGCCTTGATACTGGTCTCACTCATCGCAGGCCTGCTGCTGGGTCTGGATCCAGCAGCTGTCGTTGCCTCCATTCAGGACGGGATGGCAGGCGTGCTTGGCTTCATTGCTGTGGTTGTCGGATTGGGCGCAATTCTCGGCGCCGTGTTGGAGCAGTCTGGCGGCGTCAAAGCCTTGTCCGACCGGCTCGCCCACGGCTCAGTGAAGAGCGTTCCTACCAAGATGAGCTTTCTCGGATTGCTCGTCGCGATCCCGGTCTTTTTCGATGTTGCCTTGGTGATCCTCATGCCAATGGTGAAGCGCCTCGCGACAACCATCCGGCGCAAACCGCTCTTCGTGGCCGCACCGCTCCTGGCAGGCCTCGCGGCTGCACATGCGTTTATTCCGCCGACCCCCGGGCCGATAGCAGTCGCCGCGTTGCTGGATGCAGACCTCGGCCTGGTGATCCTTGCTGGTCTGATGGCAGCAATCCCAGCCATTCTGTGCGGCGGTGTCTTGTTTGCGCGCCGCCAGTATGATCACCCGGTGGAAGTCGAAGGCGAGACAACTGAGATCGCCCCCCCTCAAGCCGCAACAAGCCTCAATTTTCTGGCAGCTTTTCTCGCGCTCGCTTTCCCGATTGTATTGGTTGCAAGCGGGACGGTCTTGAAAATGACTCTGGGCGAAGAGCAGGTCCCGGGGATGATGCTGTTCTTGTCTCACCCGTTCGTCGCCCTGCTCCTGACGGTCGGGCTCTATTACACATTTGCGGCGACGCAATTGCAGCTCCCGGCCAACACGCTGAACCAGGCCGCGATGAAATCCCTAGAACCTGCCGGTGCGGTGGTGCTCGTGACCGGAGCCGGCGGCGCGTTCAAACAAGTTCTAATCGACTCTCAAGCGGGCGCGCGGATCGCGGAACTTGCTGCGAGCGCAAACGTATCCGTCCTGGTCTTCGCCTTCATGATCGCAGGCCTGGTCCGTGTGATCCAGGGATCCGCCACGGTCGCCATGATCACCGCTGCTGGTTTCACAGCGCCGCTTCTTGCGATCAGTGGGATCTCAGAATTCGATCGAGCGCTTGCCGTGATTTCAATCGCAGCTGGCGCGACGATCCTTTCTCATGTCAATGATTCAGGGTTCTGGCTGGTCAGCAAGTATCTCGACTTGTCGGTCAATGAGACGCTGAAATCCTGGACGGTCGTTTCGACGATCGTGGGCGGTGTCGGCTTCTTCACGGCGTTGATCCTGTCATTCATGTTCTGACGCTTGGCGCTTGATGCCTAAGCATTGGCTCAAGCTTTATTTGACCCTTCGTCTTGTCTCCCGCGTCGACAATTGTTAGCGCTAACATAGCTGATACTCGAAAAGGAAAGCCAGATGCCGATCCGCACGTTCCGCTCAAAACTCCTCGCGACAACGCTTTGCACCGTTGGCGGCCTGATGCTCGCCGGATGCGAAACCGCACTTACAGAACCTACTGATTCAGCCCCAGCCGACCTGGTTGCTGAAGTCGTTAAACCCGTCTCCGCCGATCCTGAGATCGCAGCATTGATTGAGCAAATGACGTTGGATGAAAAGCTCGCTCAGATCAGTTGCATCTGGTTCAACAAAGCGCAGATCCTGGATGCCAATGGCGATTTCTCGCCGGAGAAAATGGCGGAGGCCTTTCCTCACGGTGTTGGCTGCTTTGCGCGCCCGCAAGACACGATAGGCATGGAAGCGCCCGCCGCAGACCGCGATGTGAACGATGCGACCGTGGTGCGTCGCCGCTCCGCGCGGACGCCGAGTGAGACGGTCAAACTGACCAATGCCGTACAGACATGGATGATTGAAGAAACGAGACTAGGTATCCCGACCCTCTTCCATGAAGAAGGATTGCATGGCTTTCAGGGCCGGTATGCAACCTCATTCCCACAATCTATCGCGCTAGCCAGCACGTTCGATCCAGAGCTTCTGGAGCGGGTTTACGCGATCACCGCCCGGGAGATAAGGGTACGCGGCGTGCATCACGTGCTCTCGCCGGTCGTCGATGTCGCGCTCGATCCGAGATGGGGGCGCATCGAAGAAACGTTCGGCGAAGACCCCTATCTGGTGAGCCGAATGGGCGTCGCGGCGATACGCGGCTTCCAAGGCACTGGCGACACGATCCCGGACGGCAAGGTCCTGACGACCCTGAAACACATGACCGGACACGGACAGCCCGAGGCCGGCATGAATGTCGGTCCGGCGCAGCTGCCAGAGCGGGTCCTGCGCGAAGTGTTTTTCCCGCCATTCGAAGCGGCTGTAAAAGAAGCCGGCGCGGCCAGCGTCATGGCGAGCTATAATGAAATTGATGGCGTTCCCTCTCATGCCAATTCCTGGCTTCTGAATGACGTTCTGCGCGGTGAATGGGGCTTCGATGGCGTCGTCGTGGCTGACTATTTTGCCATCAACGAGCTACAGGTCCGTCACCGTATCGTTGACTCGATTGGCAATGCTGGAGCGCTTTCTCTCAAATCGGGTGTCGACTTTGAGCTTCCAGACGGCGTCGCATTCTATGCGATGAAGGAGGCTATCGAGACCGGTGATCTGGACATTGCCTATATCGATCAAGCCGTAGAGCGTGTTCTACGGATGAAAAAGCGCGGTGGTGTGTTCGACGATCCTTTCGCGGACGGCGCTGAGGCGGATGCGCTCACCGGAAACGAAGAGGCCCGCGCGGTCGCGCTCGAAGCGGCGCAAAAGGCAGCCGTATTGGTAAAGAACCAGGATGGCGCCCTGCCCCTGAACAAATCTGATCTTAGCCGTGTGGCGGTGATCGGCCCAAACAGCGACATCACGGTTTTGGGCGGATACTCTGATGAACCACGACAAACGATCAGCATTCTGGACGGCCTGAAAGCCGAATTTGGTGACCAGATTGAAATTGTGCACTCAAAGGGTGTGAAGCTCACCGACAATCGATCCTGGTGGGATGACGAGGTCAATCTGATCGATCCAGAAACCAATTTCCAGATGATTGCTGAAGCCGTGGAGGCCGCTCGCGGAACCGATCTCATCATACTCGCCATTGGCGGGGACGAGTCGACCTCGCGGGAAGCCTGGTCCGAAACGCATATGGGAGACCGAGACAGCATCACGCTGATCGGTCAGCAAAGGGAGCTGGTCGAAGCCCTTGCCGAAACCGGCATTCCGATGGTCGCGGTGATCATCTCCGGTCGCCCGCTGGCTTTGACCAATGTAGAGGATCACTTCGATGCGATCCTTTACGGCTGGCAGCTGGGTCAGGAAACCGGGACAGCGGTTGCTGACCTGCTGGTCGGACGCGTCTCGCCCAGCGGAAAAATGCCCGTGTCAGTTCCGCGTAGCGTCGGCCAAATCCCGGTCTTCTATAATCATAAACCGACAGCCCGGCGCGGTTACGCGTTCTCGGAGGCTCGCGCGCTGTATCCGTTCGGCTTCGGGCTAAGCTATTCCACGTTCGAGATCTCGGAGCCAAGCCTCTCAGACGCCGAAATCGCCACAGATGGCTCCACCAGCGTTCGGGTCTCGGTCACCAATACCGGCCCGGTCAAAGCTGACGAGGTCGTGCAGATGTATATCCGGGACAAAATCAGCAGCGTGACCCGCCCGGTGATGGAGCTGAAGGGTTTCCAGCGTGTGAGTCTGGAACCCGGAGAAACCAAGACGATTGAATTAGCCATCACGCCAGACGCATTGCAGTTCTATAATCTCGACATGCAACGGGTTGTCGAACCAGGAGAGTTTGAGATCATGGTTGGCGCGAGCTCGGTCTCGCACAAATCAACGACGCTGACGGTCCGCTAGTTCTAGACAGCAGATAAAAAGCTCAGGGGTGGTTATCGCCCCCTGAGCTTTTTTGTCAGATCAGATTGATCCTATTCGAACCCCTTCATGTCCTCGAGTTCGATGCCCTTGGTTTCGTTGACCATCTTGGACACGAAGAAGATCGAGACCAGCGCCCCGAGGAAGTAGATCGCATAGGCCCCTCCCAGCGTGATAGAGACGAGAAGGATCGGGAAGGTCAGCGTCACACAGAAATTCGCGAACCACTGGAAGAAGCCGCTCACGCCCAGCCCAGATCCACGGATCTGATTGGGGAACATCTCGCCAAGCATCACCCACATAACCGGTCCCCAGGACAAGTTGAACATCGCGGCATACGCGACACCAGAGAACAATGCGAGTGGTCCCCAGAAGCCCGGCAGCACGAGGTCACCGGCTTCATTCACTGACGCATTGAAGAAACAGATCATCATTGTGCCGAGCGTGATGGTCATCCCCGCAGACCCAATCAGGAGCAGCGGCTTGCGGCCTATCTTGTCGATGACACTAAGCGCGACGATCACGGCTCCGATGCTGACAACGCCCATGATCACATTGATCAACAGTGCATTGTCTTCGGTGAAGCCAACCGACTGCCACAACACGGCGCCATAGTAGAAGACCACATTGATCCCGACCAATTGCTGGAACACAGCAAGGCCGATCCCGATCCAGACAATCGGACGAATTTTGCCATTGTCCATGAGGTCGGCTAGGCGCGGCTTGTGATCTGTCGCGATGGACGACTTGATTTCCTCAAGTTTACGCTGACTTGCGCTGTCGCCGAATAGACGCGCCAGGACGCCGCTAGCCTGTTCGTGGCGGTCCTTGATGACCAGAAAGCGCGGACTTTCTGGAATGGCAAACAAAGCGAAAAAGAAGATCGCGGCGGGCACCATCTCGATCCAGAACATCCAGCGCCAGGCTGCAAACCCGAGCCAGAACTCGCTCGTCGAACCGCCTGCGGCGCCAGCCAGAAAGTAGTTGCTCAGGAACGCAACGGTTAGCCCGACGATGATTGCGACCTGCTGAATGCTGGACAGGCGCCCTCGAATACTCGCTGGCGTGATCTCACTGATATAAGCAGGCGCCAGGACGCTTGCGGCGCCCACGGCCAATCCACCCAGAATGCGGTAGCAGACAAACTCAACCGCTCCGGTCGCGACGCCAGAGCCCCAGGCACTTACGAAGAAGAAAAGAGCGGCGACGATGAGCACGCTGCGACGCCCGAATATGTCGGCGGTTCGCCCCGCCACCATCGCCCCCACAGCGCAACCCATCAGCATACTGGCGACGCTGAATGATATCGCCCATTCGCTCTCTGCGAGTTCGGCCCTCAATCCATCAATCGTTCCATTGATGACGCCACTATCAAAGCCGAAGAGGAACCCCCCAATGGTGGCAATGATGCTGATTAGAATGATTTGAAACAGATTGGCACTGTCGGCTTCGGCCGTTTGGTCCATTTTGGTCGCCCTCCCTTGGCGTATGATTATCTCCCCTTCCAGACTTGGAGCACAATTCAGCGCTCCAGCTTTGGCGGGATTTTCATCTTCGCTAACACAGCGGCCGAGAAAATGATAGCGCTATCAATTTTTCTGGTATATCGCTAATGCGCATAAGATAGACGTCGATCATCGCGGCGCGTTCATCACACAATGTCTTTGCTGAAAGACAAAGTCTCATGGGAGAAGATTCTTGAAATTTTCACATCGCACAAACGCCTCCATTATCGCAATGAGCGCAGCTTTGCTGATGTCTGCATGCGCCACAGACGGCACAGAAGCCGACGCGGTCTCTGATGATGCAGCGCCGACCGCAGAGGTTTCCGAAACGGTTGAAACCGATCTCGTAGACGTTAAGCCGACCATCGATCCGGCGAATTGGCCAGAGGTTGAAACCGCACCTCTTGATCCTGCCGTCGAAGCGCAGATCGACGAAATACTGGCCAAGCTGACACTCGAACAAAAAGTCGGACAGGTCATCCAGGCTGATAGTGGGTCAGTGACTCCGGAAGACGTGAAGAAGTACCGGCTCGGTTCCGTGCTGAGCGGAGGCAACTCAGCTCCGGGCCCAGAGCCTTATGCAGATGCTGCCACCTGGTTGGAGGCTGCCGACGCCTATTTCGAAGCGTCGATCGATCCTGAAGGCGTAGAAATCGCCATCCCGACGATTTGGGGAATTGATGCGGTCCACGGGCACGCCAATCTCAAAGGCGCCGTGGTATTTCCTCACAATATTGGACTCGGTGCCGCGAACAATCCCGACCTGATCGAAGAGATCTATAAGATCACGGCGCGGGAGCTGCGCGTTTCCGGACACGACTGGACCTTCGCGCCAACCCTGGCCGTACCGCAGAATGATCGTTGGGGTCGCACCTATGAAGGCTTCTCTGAAAGTCCCGATATTGTTGCCTCATATGGGGATCGGATCGTGTTCGGATTGCAGGGTCACTATGGCGACGACGACTATCTTGGTGCTGAGCGGGTGCTGACCAGCGCGAAACATTTTGTGGGCGACGGCGGCACCACGGATGGAGTCGACCAGGGCGACACGGAAGTCAGCGAAGCCGAGCTGCGCGACATTCACGCAGCCGGCTACTTCACAGCAATCGCGGCGAACGCACAAACCGTCATGGCCAGCTTTTCAGCATGGAATGGCGAGCGGATGCACGGTCAGAAAGAGCTGCTGACCGATGTCCTCAAAGGGCGGATGAACTTTAACGGGTTCGTGGTCGGTGACTGGAACGGCCACGCCCTCATCCCAGGCTGCACGGCAACCGATTGTCCGGAATCCTTCAATGCCGGTGTAGACATGTTCATGGCGCCGGACAGCTGGAAGGGATTGTGGGAATCCACCTTGGCGCACGTACAATCTGGCGAAATCTCGATGGAGCGCCTGGACGACGCAGTACGACGTATTCTGCGTGTAAAAATCAATGCCGGCCTGTTCGAGGCTGTAAAGCCAAGTGAGAGACACCTCGCAGGAGATGTCAGTATTCTCGGATCCGACCATCACCGCGCTGTCGCGCGGCAATCGGTTCGCGAGTCGCTCGTGCTACTCAAGAATAATGACAGCTTGCTCCCTCTCGATGGCAGCAAGACGTATCTGGTTGTCGGCGACGGCGCAGACAGCATCACGAAAGTGGCGGGCGGCTGGACTCTGTCCTGGCAAGGCGGCGGCTATC
>JANSXJ010000383.1 GCA_024743015.1 Hyphomonas sp.
CACCTTGCACCGGGTCCGCATCATCCGACGCTAGCGAGAAACCCGTATTGCTCGCGACTGCAATGATCATGCTCTGGTCACGCGTCTCGCCTGCAGGCACCAGCGTTCCGGCCCCGAGGAGGTCCTTGCTTCTTGCGCGGCTGAGGGAAGACAGCTCAATCCGATCGCCGCGCGCGATCAGAGTTCCGGCCTCCCAGACGAGGATCTGCGCGGGTTGGGTAAATCGGACATGATGCACTGTTCCGGCCATAGCGGCGGCGCTGGCGGCGATCGCCAGCACACAGAGAGTCCCTTGCTTTACAGCCCTCATTCTAAGCGCCTGCTACGGTTAACGTCCGTTAACCTTTTCCTAAGACAGGAATTTCGGTTCGGCTAGGGCCTGGTTCGGGTGACGTGATCACCCTGTTGCTTGACGCGGCAGGCGCGCCCGAATAGCCCTCTCCTCAACAACTATATCAGCAAGGAGCCGACACATGGCCGATTATGGAGACATGCCCACCGGAAACCTGATGGCAGGCAAACGCGGCATCATCATGGGTGTGGCCAACAAGAATTCCATTGCATGGGGCATCGCCCAGCAACTGGCGGCGCAGGGCGCTGAGATCTGCTTCACCTATCAGGGCGAAAGCCTGGAACGCCGCGTGCGTCCTTTGGTCGAAAGCATCGGCATGGATTTCATGCTCGAAGCTGACGTCACAGATGATGCCAGCATGGATGCGGCCTTCGCTGCGGTAAAAGAAAAATGGGGCAAGATCGATTTTCTGGTCCATTCCATCGCCTTCGCGGGCAAGGATGAGCTGATGGGCTCCATGGTCGCAAACACGTCGCGCGAAGGCTTCCGCCGGGCTATGGACATTTCCGTCTATAGTTTCATCGACTCGGCGCGCCGGGCCTCAGAGATCATGCCGGATGGCGGCGCAATCATCTGCATGACCTATCTCGGGTCAGAGCGCACTGTCCCGAGCTATAATGTCATGGGTGTTGCCAAGGCTGCACTCGAAGCGTCCACGCGCTATGCGGCGCGCGATCTCGGCACTCAGGGCATCCGCGTGAACGCGATTTCAGCTGGCGCGATGCGCACCTTGTCGCTGGCCGGTATTCGCGGCGGCAAGTCGCTTATGGGGACCGGCAAAGACTGGTCATTGCTGAAAGAGGATACACGCATGGAAGGCGTTGCCGGATGCGCGCTATACTTGCTGTCCGCACTTGGCCATTCGATTGCCGGCGAGGTTCTGCACGTCGATGCCGGGTTCCACGCGGTCGGCGTTCCGGACCTGCCGGAGGAATAGGCCTTGGCCGCGAAGATCTTTCTCTGGGTCGGGCATCCGAATGATACGTCGCTGAGTCATGGACTCGCCGATGCCTATCAGCGCGGAGCCGAGGCTGCCGGGGCCGAGGTGCGGCGTATGGATCTGCACGATATGACCTTCGACCTCGATCTCACGCATGGCTACAAACAGCGCAAAGAGCACGAGCCTTGCCTGATCGAGTTTCTCGAGAACATTAAGTGGGCCGACACGCTCGCCTGGTTCCATCCGCTTTGGTGGGGCGGCATGCCTGCCAAAATGCAGGCGGTGATCGACCGAACATTCTTGCCTGGAATCGCTTTCGATTATCATGAGGACGACCCCTGGTGGGATAAGCTGTTCGAGGGACGCAGCGCCGATGTTTTCGTCAATGCGGACACACCCGGCTTCTTTATCAAGTGGATGTACGGAAACCCGCACAAGAACCGGATCACGAAACAGATCCTTGGGTTCACCGGCATCAAAGTGAAATCATACTCGCATTTCGCGCAGGCCAAGACTGCGGATGAAAAGAAAATCAGCGCGTGGCTTGGCAAGGCTGAGAAAATTGGAGCGGGGGCTGCGACGCGATGAAAACGTCTCCTGACACCCATGTCCCGCTGAGTTCGGACTTCCCGCACTATCCGGAAGCCGAGATGCAGGCACGCGCGGTCGCGTTTCACGATCAGATGCAATCGCGGCGGTCGGTCAGATCCTTTTCGTCAAAGCCGGTGCCGCAAGACATCATTGAGCAGTGCGTCTTGACCGCGGGGACCGCACCGAGCGGCGCCAATCACCAGCCCTGGTTCTTCGCCTGTGTCGGATCAACCGCGGCCAAAAAGGAAATCCGGGACGCGGCTGAGGCTGAGGAACGCGAGTTTTATTCCGGCCGGGCGGCCCAGGAGTGGATCGACGCGCTCGCCCCGATCGGAACAGACGCGGACAAACCCTATATGGAAATTGCGCCCTGGCTGATCTGCATCTTCGCGCAGCGCCGCGGCGGCATTCGCGAAGGCGAAGACAAGAAGAATTACTACATCCATGAAAGCGTTGGCATTGCGACCGGGATGTTGATCAGCGCCTGCCATAATGCGGGCCTCGCCACTTTGGTGCACACGCCCAATCCGATGAAATTCCTGAACGGGATTTGTGGGAGGCCTGAGACAGAAAAGCCTTTCCTGATCCTTGTCGCGGGCTATCCGGCTGAGGATGCCAAGGTGCCAAACCACGCGCTTGTGAAGAAGCCTCTGAACGAGATTGCTAGCTTCCTGTAGCCGGCACGATTTCGATCGTTGGTCCGGACGGATAGATCCAGGTGACGAGGGTGCGCGTGACCGGACCTTCCTCGAATTCCTGCTTGATTTCTGCGCGGATACTTAGCCCTATATCGCCGCTCAGGTTGGCCGGAATCCGACCCATTTCGAGATCGATCGTTTCATCGCCGCGCGACAGGGCAAAATTCGCGACCTCCCAGCCCGGCGCGCGCGCCGTGAGGTGCAGGGGTTGAGAGGCAGAAACGCTAATAGGTGCGGGCGCGGACAGCGTTCCCAGAACGTTTGCAAACAGTTGCGTGACGTAGAATCCGGTCTCGTTACGAGCCACACCGACTGAAATATGAGTCATATCAGGGTCGAGAATGTTCTTGCGATGCCCTTCGCTGTTCATCAGCTTCACGTGGAGCTCGTTGGTGACGTATTCCCGCGTCGGTGGTTTGAAACCGCGGACCCGCGCGCAGGAGACCTCTCGGTCGCGGTGGTCGACACATACTGAAGGTCCAAATTGTGCCAGGTTTTCTGCGGTGCCTTCCGACAAAAGAGTGCGATCAAAAGCGGCGATCCGGGCCGCGTGCGCCCGCCCGTTTGGGGTCTGGTGACTAAAGAAATCATTGAGCCCCATATCGAGACTATGAAACCGCGCCGCTGGGCGGAGCCCGGGTCGCACGCTTAAGGCGCTGAGCCCATGATCTGCTCGGGCTTTGTTCACAGCATCAATGAAGAGTTGCTCCGTGATCGGGTCAAACCGAAACGCCTCCGGCGGTGAGTCCAGACAGGACTGTCCATTACTGACATAATCGATGAGAGACTCAGCTCGGCGTTCTGTCTGCATTTCACAGGCAAGCGCGGCAGGTGAAGCCAGGCCGAGGACACTAAGAAGAAAAATAGCACGCAACATGAGCGAGCAATCTAGGTGCATTTGCCGCTAAAGCACACCCTCACCGCTCAACCGCGACAGAATTGGTGCGATCATGCGGTTTATGGCTTCATCGCTGGGGCGCACCTGACCGTAGGCCGGCAAGCCTTCATCGGCGATCACCAAATCGGCTTC
>JANSXJ010000510.1 GCA_024743015.1 Hyphomonas sp.
CGCCCCCAAATCCGGCCTGAACATGATGGGTCTCATGGTGCTTGGCCTGGCCTGTGCCACGACCTCCTTTGCAAGCGTCTTCTTCCTCGCCCCGTCACCAGCACCGGCGTCAGCTTCGTCCATCGTCGCTGAACCGGAATATGCTCCGAAAGAAAAAGCACCTTCCGCGAAAGCCCACACTTACACACCGGTCCAGGAAATCCTGATCACGATCGGTAATGCCCCGGCGACGCGTTATCTGAAAATGCAGGTCTCAGTCGCGACTGAAAAATCGGCCGCCAAGGACGTCAAATCAGCCGAAACGGCGCTGATCGATGCGTTTCTGCTCTACTTGCGGTCAGTCGAAGTCTCCGATTTCGAGGACCCCCATTTCTACAATCACATGCGCGAGCAACTCGCCCGCCGCGCAGATCTCGTTCTTGGTGACGGGGTTTCAAAGGGTGTCATGATCACAGAATTCTTGCTGAGGTAGTGTGTGCTAGTTTCCCCTTTTGATATCGCGATCATCCTGATCTCCTCCGTTGCCTGCATCTATTGCATGGTGCTCAGCAGGCGATTGCGCGCATTGCAAAACACGCGAAACGGATTGGGGGCAACGATCAAGGCGCTCTCTGATTCGATTAGCGCTGTGTCGGCGACCACCGACGAAACCCGTTATCATGCAGGCGAATTGGCGACCCGCCTCGCCCACCTCATCGAAGAGGCGAAACTGGCCTGCAAGCGGGTTGAGGAACTCACCCGAGAATTGAATCAGGCCCCTCCGCCGGTTGCGCATCCCATCCAGCACGCGCCAGCACCATCCATCCCGCCTGCGCAGGATACAGCAGATGAAATGCGCGAAGCACTGGCTTTATCGAATGCAAGGCTGCGCGAGATCACAGACCTGATGCATCGCATGAAACATATGTCCGAAGATTCGGCTGCGACCGCACAGCGCGACATGCACACCGAAGACTCGCGTCCTGTTCAACTGAGATCCAGAATGAAAGTTGTTTAGTCATGGCAGCAAAAGCGGCTAACCGAACGAATGTTCTGATCACCCTTGGGGTCTTGTTCACCGTGGCCGCCGCGTCACGCCTGGTTCCCAGCAGCGTCGCTTCTCCGAATGGCTCGAACAGCAGCGCCGTAACAAGCGCACTCACTGTCGCTGCCGCATCGCCAGAGCACACACCGGTTAGATCCAAACTGTCCGACATTACTGGACAAGTTTGCTTCAGTGACGAAATGGCCGACGCCATGGCGGCCGATCAACTGCGTCTGTCGACCGAAACGAACAAACTCACAGAACGGGAATTGGAGCTGGAAGCCTGGGCCACCGAACTCGAACAAACCCGCGCGGATCTCAGCGCCCTTCAGGCAACCCTCGATACCCGCTGGCAGGATATGCAAGCCTTCGCCAGCGAGGATCTTCAGCATCTGGCCCAGATGTATGGTGCTATGAAACCGGACCAGGCGGCGACGATTTTCAACCAGATGGACCCTGGCTTTGCTGCCGGCTTCCTGCGTCTGCTGAATAGCGAGCAAGCCGGCCTGATCATGGCGAACATGGAATCCCATCAAGCCTATATTGTCAGCGTGCGACTCGCGAGCATCAACGAAGATCTCCGCAGGAACGACTCCTAGTCGTAGGCAATATAACAGAATATCAACCCTAAATAGAATTTGGCCCAGTTCTTGCCTTAACCATGCCGATTGGCAAATGGCGGGTTCAGCATATGGCCTTAGGAAAATCAGGCATCCCCTTTCGCGTCCGGCGGCAGACCTGGATTACGCGCGACGATTTGAAAGCAAACCGGGACTGGATCTATGTCTACGGGGACAATGTAAAACGCGAAGGCCGCCGCGGTCTGGCGCGCGAGATGCGCGGCGAGCCCAACGCACATGCCATCTCTGTCAGCTGGGGTCCTTTCGATCCGTTTCTGCCGGAAAGCGTTGAAGATGCAAAACGAGAGATCGAGTCTGAACTCATGGCACTCGCCGAACGAAATCCAGCGTGCGTGATCTGGCCAATGGCCGGACTTGTGCCTGAGTTTATGACCATGCCTGACGATGCTTACCAGTATCTGCGGCTCATGGCCCGGCGGACCCTCGGCGTCACCGACCCGGTTTAGCTGTTCCTGGCAATCTGCGCTTTCTCGCAGCACGATTAACGTTAATTAAAACAACCCAAGGTAGACTTTTTAGGATTGGATATCCTGGAGATCGCCATGCAGGCCGCTGTCAAAGTAGAAGAAGA
>JANSXJ010000375.1 GCA_024743015.1 Hyphomonas sp.
ATAAAGTGGCGACCCAAGGGGGCGGCGCCGTAACGGTCTGTTCTACCGCCGAAGCAAATGGCACTCCGATTGATGCAGATAGTGTGCGAAACAAGTTCGGGGTTCGCGAGTATATTACGGTCACGCTCAACACGACGGGGCCGGTGACGATGACTGCGACGGAGACGTCCGGGCCAGCCGGAACAACCGATCCGGATTTCCGGATCTGGGAAACGGGACGTTTGTTTACACGAGACAGTCTCGGTCAGAGCCGGCTTGCAGAATCTCCTGATGACGGGTCCGAAGTCTGGACCGGTACGCTGAATGCCGGAACCTATGCGATTGAGATTTATGACTTCAACAATTTCGACGAAACCACCGCGGCCAATAGCTGCTTCAGTTTCACCGTAACCTAGCCGATCAGGGAGAAGACCATGCATATGAAAGCAGGATTGATGAGTATCTCTGTCAGTGCGGCCATTCTCGCGGCGTGCGCGCAGCAACAAGCGACCGACCCCGCTATAATCGAGGTCTCGGAGACTTCACCCACACCGTCGTCGAACCAGGTCAAGCTGGCACCGCCAATGACCACGATCAAACCGGGTGCGTCGGTGACCTTCTCACTCGATGAAGCCAAGCCGATCGCCAGCGGCGCGAACGGAACGGTCACTCTGACCGTCAATGAAGGCTATCCGAGCGGTGTGCTGTACCTGAAGGCAAGCGGTGGCAGCGGATTGAACGTATTTGGGGCCGAGCGATTGGCTCAGAAAGACATGGCCAGTGGCACGTCACACACGTGGCGGATTGACTATGCTGCCGATGCGGACGGGGTCTATCTGATCAATATTCTCGCCACCGCGGAACCTGAGCCTGGCTTCAAGGAAATGCGAGCGCATTCCGTGCGCGTCAAGATTGGCGACTGGCAGACTGCGCAAGCCAAGAGCCAGGCGGCGCGGAAGACGCAAACGCTCCCCGATGGGGAACGCGCGACCATCCTGGAAGCTCAGGAAACAGTGGAATAGATGGAGGGGCCCCGGGGCCCCCTTTATTCTCGTCCCCATCCACTCAGACGATATATTCCGGGCCGACCCGTTTGTCGGGGGCCGTGCGCCAGACAAAATAGGAATAGATGACGCTGATCAGCATGGCCGGGAGCAGTGTGCTCAGCAGCATGACGATCAACCAGCCGCCATCCAGAACGAACGCGCCCACGAGGCAGACAAAGCCTGCCGCCATCAGCAACCGTCCTGCCAGGCGGTGGGTCTTTTCCCAGGTCACATCGCTGGATAGGGTCCAGGGGGTTCGAATGCCGAGGAACCAGTTGGATCGGGTCTTGGGCAGGTAATTCCCCTTGATGATGATGACGATGGCGGAGGCCGCAATGATGAAGCGCACGAACTCATTCGAGTTGGCGGCCTCGGTCACGCTTCGCACCATCAACAAGGCGACACCGGCATGCACTGCGAGCAGCATGATCATGACCGAGCACCAGATCGCGATATAGGCTTTTCGGCTCTTCATCAGATTGTCGCCATTCGGATCGAGCCGCGGCGCCACGGCCAGAAGCAGGCCCGTGACCAGGGTTGCGATTGGGATGATCCAGAGCGCCAGGATCGCCTCGCCGCGATCACCATATCGGTCCGGTGTGCCGTCCAGACCCCAGTGGACCGGGACCTCCACGTTCGGGATTTGCGGCATGGCCCAGAAGTTGATGGCACTCATGCCAATGACGGCAATGGTGGTGAAGATCAGTCCGGTTCGTATCATTCTGCGGCCTCCTTTAAATCATCATCGCCATCATCCTTGCCGATCATGCCCAGCAGGGCGCTGACGGCGTCTTCGACGACGCTGGTATTGGTACGGTAAATAATCGATGTGCCGTGCCGCTCCGCCGTGATCAGGTCGGCATCCTTCAGCACATTGAGGTGCCGGGTCACGGTCGGCCAGGCGGCGTCAAAGGCCTCGGCCAGCTCACCGGAGCTTTTCGGACCTTGCCGAAGCAGGGCCATCACCTGCCGGCGGAGCGGATGCCCCAGCGCTTTGAACACTTCATTTGCCATTTTTGCTAATTAGCATAAATGATAATTATGAGTCAAGCTAATCAAGAAGTGCGGGTTTGAACCACCCGCTGGCTCTGCGCATTCTGGTAAGTGAGGACCTAGTCCTCAGAAGGATCGCTGAGCAGCATAATCGCCGCGTACCGGTTGAGCGCGTCTGGCTCAAAGCCGCTATCGCCAGCTGAAATCTGCCGGATCGAGCCCCAGTTTTCCGTCAGGCGAATGGCAACGTCATAGATCTCGTTAGCGATCAGTTGATCGCGCACTGCGAACGCGCGGTCCTGGCAGATTTCCATATCGGTTTCATCCAGACTGCAGCTGGCGATGATCGACAGGGTCGCAGGTCCATTCTCTCTCAGATGCGGCCGCGCAACATATTGTGCGAACAGGGACAGGCGCTCGACCGCCTCAGCGGACAGGACAGACGAGTTCTCATCAAAGAATATGAACAGGCTCTCCTCACGCTTGGCAAACAAGGGGTCTTGTTCGGCGATGCGGGCCTCCATCCCAATCCGGGCGGTGATCTGCTGAGGATCGGTGGCCCAGGGTGTGATCATCTCTGAGATCAGAGTGGGCACGCCCAGCGCCTCTCGGATCGCCAGCGTGGTTTCATTTGATTTCGCGATCTCGTCCGCCGCGCTGCGCTCGATCTCGATCTGGCGCATGCGGGATTCGAGATAGGTGCGGTGCTTGGTTTCCGGGAACAGATCGAGGAAGACTTCCATCATCAGCGGGTCATCGCTGGTCACGACTTCGGCGAGCGCTGCGGCTTCTTCATCGTTCTCGGCGATGAGCTCACAGCCTGCGAAACAGAAGTCCGCCTCGCCGCGCAGCCCGCTCTCGGTCCACGGGATCTGAATGCCTTCGGTTCGATCCTCGACGCGCGTTGCGACGACGCGGAACAGGGTTTCGACAGAATAGCCGGGCTGCGTGATCAGAGTCGCAAGCGCCGCGGAATAGGAGCTATTGGTCTGGCCTGTCCCGTCTTCAGCGACCATGCCGGGCGCGGTGGAATAGGCGATCAGCGTGCCGCGTACGCGCTGGCTGCTGGCGAGTCCCTGCGGGGCGCTGCGCATCGAAGCGGGTAAGGGATTGTTCCGACAGGCATCCAGCACGATGAAATTGGTCTGATTGCCTGCATATTCGAGATAATCCATCACCAGATCGAGCTTCGGTTGGCGCATCAGATCGAGGCCAGACCGGAGCTTGGCGTCTGAAGAAATCAGATAGTTCACCCCGCGATGCTGGGCGCCGTGTCCGGCATAGAAGAAGAAGCCGACAGCCTCTTCACCTGCTTCTTTCAACCGGTCAGCATGGGCCTGGAAAGCTTCTTCCATGTCCGTCTTGCTGCCATCGAGGACCGTGTGAACCTCAAACCCCACCGTTTCGAGCGCGCCGGATACGAGTGCGGCATCATTTACGGGGTTTTCGAGATCCCAACCGGTGGTTTCATAGTCGCTATTGCCGATCACCAGCGCAATTCGTTTCTCGGCGAGGGCGGGGTTAAACCCGCTCGTGCTCAGGATCAGGCATAGAATTATCAAACGCATTTTAGTCCCTCGTTTCCGCCGCCCTGATACAGAATTAGCCAAAGCCGCGGTATTTGTCAGCGGGTTAGATGCGCGCCCGGAAAAAGGATGTCTAGCCAGACAAACCGTGAATTGTTGGCGCGGACTCGATTTGAGTAT
>JANSXJ010000254.1 GCA_024743015.1 Hyphomonas sp.
GAAGGCCAAACGCCGGACCGGGTCGCGCAACCGCCGAAAACCACCGCTCTACGCGGCGGTGGATTTGGGGACAAATAATTGCAGGCTGCTCATCGCTGCGCGTCGCGGCGATAGCTTCTCTGTGCTCGACTCGCATTCACAGATCGCGCGCCTCGGTGAGGGGCTTGAGGCGACGGGTCGTCTGTCCGATGCCTCGATCGAGCGCGCGATGGATGCGCTTGGCAAGATCTCAAAAAAACTGAAGGCGAAGAAAGTCGGGCATGTCCGCTGTATCGCCACCGAAGCTTGCCGCCGGGCTGAGAATGGCGCCGCTTTCATCCAACGTGTGCGCGACGAGACCGGGTTAACCTTCAAGATCATTGGTCCGGAAGAGGAGGCGCGCCTTGCCTTGATCGGATGCCATAATTTGATCGAACCGGATACGGACCGGGTCCTGGTGATCGATATTGGCGGCGGGTCGACCGAGGTGTCCTATGTCGATGCTCGGCCGGCGCATCAAGGCGGATTGAAGGGGCTTCTGCGGAAGCCGCCCATTCTGGGCTGGCGCAGTCTTCCGGTTGGCGTCGTGACTTTGACCGAAGCCTTCGCTCATTTGCCCGAAGAGGAAGCTTATCCGCAGATGCTATCCCACGTGATGGACCTGATTGAGCGTTGGAAGCACACGCCAGATATCCGCAAAAGCTTCGAAGAGGGACGAGCGCATGTGATTGGAACTTCGGGCACTGTTACCTGCCTGACGGGTGTCTCACTCGGCTTGCAGAAATATCGCCGTGACAAGGTTGATGGCGCCTGGATGACGCATGATGCCATGATGGCCACCGTGAATAATTTGCGGGATGTTGGCCAGGAGCAGATACACAAATTCCCGACCATCGGCACGGATCGCGCCGGACTGATGCTCGCCGGATGCGCGATTGTTGAAGCAACCTGGTCTCTCGCGCCAGGTGGAAAGATGCGGGTCGCTGATCGGGGATTGCGAGAAGGCTTGCTCCTGTCGATGATGCACGGTCCAAAGAAACGTAAACGCCGCCCTCGCGGACGATCAGGCAAATCCCCTGAAGCGCGGCAAAACACTCCGAAAGAGGCACAATCATGAGTGATGATGGAAAACGTCGCTGGAAAGGCCCTACGGAGAAGAAAAAGAGCTCTGGTCGGCGCACCGGCGAGCGCAAGGTGATTGCTTATCGCGCAAAGTCTGAAAGTTCAAAGAAATGGATCGAGCGCCAGCTTTCCGATCCCTACGTGCAAAAAGCGAAAGCGGAAGGGTTCCGCGCGCGCGCCGCTTATAAGCTTTTGGAAATCAACGACCAGGTCAAAATTCTCCGACCAGATATCCGGGTCGTCGATCTGGGCTGCGCGCCTGGGGGGTGGCTTCAAGCCTGCGTTCGCGCCCAGGTCAAGGAAGTCGTTGGTATCGATTTGCTCGAAACTGAACCCGTAGCGGGCGCATTTATCGTGCAGGGCGATGTGAATGAACCCGATGATGTCGAAGCCATGATGGCCGGGCTAACCGGGCCACCGGACCTCGTTCTGTCAGACATGGCGGCGAACACAACGGGTCATAAACAGACGGATAGTTTGCGGACAGCGGCGCTGACAGACATTGCGCTTCACTTTACCGAGCAGCATCTCGTGCGCGGCGGCGCGTTCTGTTCAAAGGTTTTCCAGGGTGGGGCGACACCGGAAATGATGGAGCGGCTTAAACACTTGTTCAAAACGGTGAAACACATCAAGCCGCCGGCCAGTCGGGCGGGGTCGCCGGAGCTTTTCGTTGTCGCAAAAGGCTACCGCGGTCGATGAGTGATGAGGATCACGCGGCGTTGGATACATTTCCAGATGTGCGAATAAGGCCGCAGATCGCCTTGCTTTTTATCACCGGATTCTCGGTTGTTTTCGCCATCCTGTTTCTTGTGCTTGCATCACCCGCGAGAACCGAGGGGATTGCGCTTTACACCAGCTTTGGTCTGGGGACGAGCCTGCTTGTTCTCTCCTATATCGATTTGCGAACCGGTCTCTTGCTCGACGTCATCACACTTCCTTTGATTGCTACGGGGATTGCATTCGCCTGGTTATCTGGTGGAGCTTGGTTGTTTGCCCTGGCTGGTGCGCTCTTGGGATATGGGCTGATTGCCGGGCTGGGTTATGTTTGGCGCCAGATGCGAGGGTATGAAGGAATCGGTCTGGGAGATGCAAAACTGCTTGCCGCGGGCGGAGCTTGGGTCGGTGTAGGGCTGTTGCCGATGATTCTCCTTGTAGCCTCCGGGGTGGGGCTGATCGGCGCGATTTTCGTGGCGCTAAGGCCACACAAAAATGAGGATCGTGTCGCAATTCCGTTTGGACCTGCGCTCGCGCTCGGGATCTGGACCGCGTGGTGTGCAGACGGTTTCATATTCGCATAACGCTCCGAGCTCGGATTAATGGCGGATCGTCGGCACCTTGAATCTATTCAGGAATGCGATTTAGCGCGCTTAAATTGCAATCTGTTAATATCCTCAGAACCCGGAATAAAGTGCGAAATTTCAGTGAGTTAATGCAAAGGTTTTGTGTCGTTCATGGTCACAGAAGTGTAATTTTAGCGAAAAGAAACCGTCATGCAGTTTCCATAATTGCCCCTTCAAGCGGGCATAATGCGTATGTGCCCGACTTGATCCAAAAAAAGGTACTAGGGGTACACCAATGAAGCTTCAAGCAACGGCGAGTGCATTCGCATTGAGTCTGGTCGTGGCAGCGTGTTCGCAGGGGGGCTCCATCGCCTCTCCGGGAACCACAGCGCCGACCACACCACCAACCGGTGGCGGCGGTGGTACAGGTGGCGGTGGCGGTGCAACCGCGTCTTGTCCATCTGGATTCTCGGAAGGAACCCCAATCGGGTCGATCACGACCTGTCTTCTGTCGGGCACGCTGCTCGGCACGACGACGCTGACCAATGTCGACGATGTCGTCTACCGGCTAAATGGCCGAGTCGATATTGGTGTTGATACCGGTGCAGACGGTACGGATCCAGCCGGATCTGTCGCCTCCCTGGTGATTGAGCCAGGTGTAACGATTGTTGGCGCCACGGGTCAGGACTTTCTGGTGGTGTCGCGCGGGTCGACCATTGAGGCCGACGGGACAGCTGCCGAGCCAATTACGTTTACCAGCGCGCTCGATATTGAGCGTCAGAATGACGGTGATCCCAGCAACGATCTGGGCGAGAATTTCGACGGCGAGTGGGGCGGTATCGTCATTCTCGGTAGCGCGCCGCAGAACAACTGCCTGAGCGGAACGGCCTATGGTACGGATACCTGTCAGTCAGCGATTGAGGGTGTCACCGCACCAGACGCACTTTATGGGGGCGATGATGCGGACGACTATTCTGGCACACTGCGATATGTGGTCGTCAAGCATGCGGGTTTCGAACTGTCACAGGACAATGAACTGAATGGTATCGCGTTTGGCGCGGTCGGTGACAGTACCGTTGTAGAATACGTCCAAGTCTACAACAATGCGGATGATGGTGTCGAATTCTTCGGCGGCACGGTCAACGCAAAGTATCTTGTGCTGAATGGAAACAATGATGAATCCATTGATACCGATAATGGCTATCAGGGCGCAATCCAGTATGTTGTTGTTCAGCAAACTGCCGGTCGCGGCGACAATATCACGGAGCAAAGCTCGGAGCCGGCGGCATCTGCGGTGCTTCCATCTGATCCAAAGATTGCGAACTTCACCTTTATCGGGACCGATGGCGATGAAGTGTTTCGCTCCAATTCCGGCTCGATCGGTCAGCTTCTGAACGGTGTCATTGTTTATGAGAATGCGTGTTTCGCATGGGACGCAGATGCCGGAGATGGCGATGCTACCAGCTTTGGTGGTGTCGGCGTTGATCCAAGCTTCTCGTCTATACTGGCCGACTGCGGCACCAATGGCGAAGGTCTGACCGACTCAAGCCCTGAAACCCAGGCCGCTGTTGATGCTGTCGCTGCTGCGCCAAACAGCACGTTCAATACAACATTGCCCGTCGTAAACACGCTGTCGGCGACATTTTTCCCAGGGACGGCGGAAACTGGCGTAACGGTAACTGATGCAACTGCGGTTGATCCAGCATTCGAGGCCACCACCTATATTGGCGCATTTGGGCCAGATGAATCCGAGTCTGATAACTGGGCGACGGGTTGGACATTTGGACTGTTCCCAGACACGACGTCCTGCCCGACCGGGACCACGGATAATGGCGCGACGATCAATGGCGAGAAAGTCTGCGTCGTCTCCGGCGTTCTGAGCAGCGATGTTCGCCTGACGCGCGGCAACCTGTATGAGCTCGATGGCCGTGTAGATGTCGGCGTGGATACAGGTGCCGATGGAACCGCCGTGAACGGCGTGTCTGCCACTTTGACCATCGAATCCGGTGTAACACTGTTCGGCAATACCGGTCAGGATTATCTCGTCGTCAATCGCGGATCAGACATCCGTGCGCTCGGTTCGGCGGCGAACCCGATTGTCTTCACCTCCGAAGCCGATATTCGCGGCACACAGCCGAACGCTGATCAAGCTGATGGCGAGTGGGGCGGTATTGTTATTCTCGGCAGCGCGCCGCAGAATCGATGCCTCAGTGGCTCCGCCTATTTCACCGATACCTGCCAGCAGCGCATTGAAGGCGTGACCTCGCCAGACGCGCTGTATGGCGGTGATGATGTCAACGATAGTTCAGGCGTTCTCCGCTACGTGCAGGTTAAGTATGCCGGCTTCGAGCTGACACCGGACAATGAACTGAACGGCATCGCCTTTGGCGGCGTCGGTGACGGCACCGTGGTTGAGTATATTCAGGTGCACAATAACGCAGATGACGGCGTTGAGTTCTTTGGCGGTACGGTCAATGCGAAATATCTCGTCCTGACCGGCAACAATGACGAATCGATCGATACCGATAATGGGTATCAGGGCGCAATCCAGTATGTAATTGTGAACCAAATCAACGGTCGCGGTGACAATATCACTGAACAAAGCTCGGTCACGGCCGCGCCAGCGTTTCAGTCGTCCAACCCACTGATTGCCAACTTTACCTTTATCGGGACGGATGGCGATCAGGTGTTGCGCTCCAATACAGGCTCAATCGGGCGACTGCTGAACGGTGTGATCGTATATGAGGACGCCTGTTTCGCCTGGGACGCAGATGCTGGTGATGGTGACGATACCAGCTTTGGTGGTGTCGGCGTTGATCCAAGCTTCTCGTCGGTTCAGGCCGACTGCGGCACCAATGGCGCGGGTCTAACCGACTCAAGCCCTGAAACGCAAGCAGCGGTCGACGCAGCGGCGGCGGCACCGAACAGCACGTTCAATACGACATTGCCCGTCGTCAACACGCTGATTTCGACCTTTGTCAACGGTCCGACCGAAGCGGCGGCGACGGCAACAGACCTCACCGCAATCGATCCTTTCTTCGACGACACTGATTATATCGGTGCCGTGGAGAA
>JANSXJ010000076.1 GCA_024743015.1 Hyphomonas sp.
ACAGACCCTGCATTTGCTCAATCAGGGTTTCAACCCCCTTCATGGCTTCTTCGGTATCACCTTTTTCAGAGAGTCGCATAATTTCCTCCCAGAGTTCGCGTTGTTCCGGGCTCATCAGCATGGGCAGAACCGTGAAGAGCAGGATCATAAACAGAATGACCTGGATAACGACGACGCCAAACCAGATTGCGATCACCCACCAGGCGGTTTGTCCGGCATCGTGAAGCCGCTTTCCGTACACGCAGACATAAGGGAAAATCAAAGCCAGGCTGATAAAATCGAACATCGGATGCACGAGTAGAGCCGCGGATGAAACGACCACGCTCGCCACTGTCAGGAGCACCATGCCCTGCCAGAATCGATTGCGCGCGATGCGTCCGTTCGGATTGAACAGTAAATCGCCCATGATTGTCTCCTGCATTTGCGCGGAAGCTAATCGAATTTGGATGTCTGGCAACTCTCGGCTGCCCAAGACTTATTCGAACTCGACCATGATCTCATCGGCCGCAACACTGTCGCCTGCACCGACATTGATGGATTTGACGGTCCCGTCAGCTTCAGCCCGGATGATGTTCTGCATTTTCATCGCTTCAACGATGCAGACAGCCTCACCTTCCTGAACCTCCTGGCCAACCGTCACGTCCACGGAGACGACCAATCCCGGCATTGGCGAGATGATCAGCTTGGACAGGTCCGGCTTTTCTTTTTCAGGCAGACGCTTGTGCATATCCGCCGCGATGGGCGTACACACCAGAGCGTGCAGACGAACGCCGCGATGACGAACAAGATAGCCTTCCGTTTGTGCGGCGACCTTTACTGCGATCGGGTGCCCGTCAAGCACACCTTCGACCAGCGGACGACCCGGCACCCAATCGGTCACGAAGGAGTGGGACTTTTTGCCAATCTTGACCGTCGCTTCACCCTCGCCGAGTTCGAGAGAAACCGGGATATAGTCGTCACCGAGCACAACGACCCAGTCGTCACGCAAGTCTTCAATTGGCGACATGCGACCGGTGATCTGGCTCGCGCGGCGGGCATTTACGCCGTGAACATAGGCCGCGACGACAGTCAGCATGGCCGTTTGGGCCTTGGTCGGCGCCGTTCCCTCGAAACCATCCGGGAATTCATCCTTGATATAGGCCGTCGTGATATTGCCGGACCGAAAGCGTTTTTCGTCCATCACTGCCGCGCAGAACGGCATATTGTCCTGAATGCCTTCTATGTGGAACCGGTCGAGCGCTTCAGCCTGTACGTCGAGGGCCTGATCGCGATCCTTGCCGTGGGTCACAAGTTTGGCGATCATCGGGTCGTAGAACATTGAGATCTCATCGCCTTCGCGCACCCCGCTATCCATGCGGACAGTGCCACCGCCAAGCTTGCCTTCGGCCGGCGGGATAAAGCGTTTCAGACGCCCAATCGATGGCAGGAAGTTGCGATACGGATCTTCGGCATAAACGCGGCTTTCGATCGCCCAACCATTGATCTTCAATTTCTTCTGATCGAGATTCAGCTTCTCGCCATAGGCCGAACGCAGCATCTGCTCGACCAGGTCGACGCCCGTGATCATCTCGGTCACGGGGTGTTCGACCTGCAGGCGCGTGTTCATCTCGAGGAAGTAGAAGCTTTTGTCCTTGCCCGAAGCGACAAATTCCACCGTTCCGGCGCTGTCATAATTTACCGCCTTGGCCAGTGCGACCGCCTGTTCGCCCATTTTCTTGCGGGTGGCCTCGTCGAGGAGTGGAGACGGTGCTTCTTCCAGGACTTTCTGGTTTCGACGCTGGATCGAGCATTCGCGCTCGAACAGGTAGACACAGTTGCCGTGCTTATCACCCATGACCTGGATTTCGACATGGCGCGGTTCAAGAATGAATTTTTCGATGAAGATGCGGTCATCGCCGAAAGACGCGGTGGCTTCGGCCTTCACCGCCGGATAGCCTTCTTCGACATCCTTGTCGTCATAGGCAATCCGAATGCCCTTGCCGCCGCCGCCTGCCGAGGCTTTGATCATCACCGGATAGCCAATTTCCCGCGAGATTTTGACCGCTTCCTCAGTGTCATTGATCAGTCCCATATGCCCCGGCACGGTCGAAACGCCCGCATCCGCGGCGAGTTTTTTGGAGCTGATCTTGTCGCCCATCGCTTCGATGGCGTGGGCGTTGGGACCGATAAAGGCGATTTTCTCTTTTTCCAGACGTTTCGCGAAGGCTGGGTTTTCCGAAAGGAAGCCAAAGCCGGGATGCACCGCTTCGGCACCGGTTTGCTTCACCGCATCGACAATCTTGTCCATGACGAGATAGGATTCAGCGGCCGGTGACGGGCCAATATGGACCGCCTCATCCGCCATTTCGACCGCCATCGATCCTGCATCGGCGTCAGAATAAACAACCACTGTTTCGACGCCAAGACGACGACACGTCTTGATCACACGAACAGCGATTTCACCTCGGTTTGCAATGAGGATTTTTTTGAACATCGAGCAGCCCCGCGCCTGTTAGATCTATCATCCGTTGCCGGACTTAGAGGCGCTGGCGGAACTTGTCGAGATTTCCGCTTGGTCAAATACTGTCGCAGGACGGTTTTAGACCGTCAGAACGGTGATCCGATCAGGCCGCGCTGGCCAGCCCTTCGGTAAATCCAGGAGCCTCAGCACGTAGAAAGTCGATCAGTGCCTGCTCGGCGGGACTGACCTTGCCATCGCCTTGGACATTGGCCAGCAACCACTCGTTCTCGGTATCTGTAACGTTCTCGGCTTCGCGGGTCGCAGCTTCGGCTGCCGCCATCCGCGCTTTTTCCGCCTTGCGCCGGTCATGCGTGACAGCGGCAAACCAGCTGCCATCAAAGAAGGAGGCTCCCATGCGGGCAAACAGACCGCCCGGGTTGACGCTCGTGTCTTCGAGCCAGGCTTCACGCGCAAGTGCATCTTCAATCGATCTCGGTTCAGGATGCGCACGGGCCATCAAGTGGTTGCCTACGGCGCGTGCGAACAAGTCGTTCCAGCTGGGGTCATTTTCGGCATTTGCGATGGCATCATTTGTGTCAAACAGGACACTGGCCTCGTGTTGGCTTACCCATAATCCGCCATCTCCGGCGCCCGCAAACAGCGCGAAACGCACGCGTTCTACCATGACCTGCGTCGCTTTTCCGGCCTCGACAATACGATGCGCAATGGCGTCCAGTGTATAGTGCGCCAGTTTTGCAGGCACTCCATCGGCTTTTCGCAGGACTTCGATCAGCAAGTCGATTTCTTCCAGGCACGGATGCTCGCCATCATTGTGCACCTGCGCCAGCAGCCAGTCCGCCTCTTCATCTGTGACCCAGCCTTCCGGCGCCTCACGCTTGATCAGAAAATCTGTCAGGGCTTCGCGAAACCGGCTGCCCCATTCGGGATTGGTGGCCGACAAGGTCTCATTGAGCCGGAATAAGGTTTCGGCCTCGCCCCGGCTGACAATGCCGTCTGAATAGATTTCATTGACGATGCGGTGGGCTTCAGTTTCGGTCATTTCACCGACCTTCGCCACACGCGCCATTATGATCTGGGTTTCCTGATCCATCAGGGCCTCGCTTCAAATTCAACCCAAACGCTAGCAAAAAGCAGTTGCCAAGGAGTTTACGCGGGCAAAGGCTCAATGCGCATGAATCGCGCGAACAAATGCAACAATTCGCGCGGCATATCCTTTGGCAACAGGCCATCGACAGGATCGTCATGGCGAATGACCATGGCGCTGCTTCTGCGATCATCGACGCGGAAATAGTTCATCGCCCAGTCCGGAAAGGCACGTTCCGTGATAGTCTCGCCCAGAATCTGGACCACGCCTTCGTGGCGATCATCAACCAGAATGCGATCAAAGATCTCTCGCACCTCGTCATAAGCACCCTCAAGAGCCTGCATGAAGTGACGGCCATTATGCGCCAAAAAGCCGGTGAGATATCGTTCGTGGTTGTTTGACTGGGACACATCCAGAATGCGACCAATATCCTCGGTACTCAGGCCGTCTTTAGCTGTGCTGACATAAACTAAACGATACATGAGACCGGATTAACCCAGCCCACACGGACCGCAATCGGATACAAGCCCGACGTGTTGTCGGATGGTAAATATCGCCGCGTGACGGGTGGTCATTTCAGCGCTGGAAGTTTCCGCCGTTCGCTGGCATATAGAAACGAAATCAAACCAATAGATCCGAAAGTAGATCCGGCATGGCCGAAGCAGACATCATGTTGCCAATGCGAACTGGCGAAATCCGCGTTCACGACGAAGCGGGATTTGAGGGCATGCGCAAAGCCGGTCGACTGGTCGCCGAATGCCTCGACATGCTGGTCGGTGAGGTGAAACCCGGCGTGACTACGGGCCATCTCGACGATCTGATCCGCGAATTCGTTTACGATCATGGCGCGCAGTCTGCGACCATTGGATATCGCGGCTACCGTCACGCCTCCTGCATTTCCCTCAATCACGTGATTTGTCATGGCATTCCGGGCGACCGCGCGTTCAAGGATGGCGATATCGCCAATATCGATGTCACTGTCATTGTAGATGGCTGGCATGGGGATCATTCCCGCATGTATGCCGCGGGCGAGCCTAAGCGCATCGCGACGCGGCTGATGGATGTGACTTACGAGTCGCTGATGGCGGGCATTGCGGCGGTTAAACCCGGGAATCGCTTCGGTGATATCGGGGCGGCCATCTCCGAAGTGGCCCGCAAGAACCGGTTCTCTGTGGTTGAAGATTTCTGCGGACATGGCCTCGGCCAACTCTTCCATGACGAGCCGAACGTCGTCCACAGCGCCCGGGCCGGAACCGGGCCCGAGCTGAAAGAAGGCATGTTCTTCACAATTGAGCCCATGCTGAATGTTGGCCGCAAGGACGCTGCTATTCTCAGCGATGGCTGGACGGCCGTGACCCGCGATCGCAAGCTCTCAGCCCAGTTCGAGCACTCTGTCGGGGTCACCAAGGATGGCTGCGAGATCTTCACAGCCTCTCCAAAAGGCTATCACACGCCGCATACGGTGAGCGATTGACGAAACCTCCTGCGCGGCCGCATTGGCAGGGGCACAGAGACAGACTGCGTGGTAAACTCGTCCAGCGAGGGGCCGAGGCGCTCGACGATTATGAGTTGCTGGAAACACTTTTGTTTGCGTTCATTCCCCGCCGCGATGTGAAGCCCGTGGCAAAAGCCCTGCTGGCCCGTTTTGGATCGCTTTCCGGCGTTTTCGCAGCAGACGCCAAAGAGCTTACCAAAATCGTCGGCGTCGGCACCACCGTCGCTGCCTATATCAAGGCGACCCGCGAAATCGGTGTTCGCACGGGACGCGAAGAAATCACCGGCCGGCCAATCATTTCCAGCTGGACCGCGCTCCTCGCCTATGTTCGAGACCAACTCCAACATGAAACGCGCGAGCAATTTCGGGTTCTGTTCCTCGATCGCAAGAACCAACTGATCGCCGATGAATTGATGGGTCAGGGAACCGTCGATCATGCGCCAGTCTATCCGCGCGAAATTGCCCGGCGCGCACTCGAGGTTTCAGCGTCCGCCCTGATCCTCGTGCACAATCATCCGTCAGGCGATCCAACCCCGTCGCGCGCTGACATCGACATCACCCGGGAAATCATCGACGCGCTCGCACCATTCGAAATTCGCGTCCACGACCACTTGATCGCCGCAAAACATGGCGTCACCAGCTTCAAAACCGAGGGTCTGATCTGATCCTTCATTCCTGGTCCCCCTCGACGGCAGGGATAGACAGCGCCCCAACGTCTCGCCAATCTGTCAAAAAAGACCTTGGGAGGAATGACAATGAAGAGAGTGTTCGGATTGAGTTTTGTAGCCGCCGCAATGGGGGCGGTGACAATGGGCGCGGTCGCCTGCGCGCAATCAATATCTAAGCCAACGCCGGAGCTGATCGCAGCCCCGTCCTGGTACCCATCGAAGTATGGGAGCGAAGATCGGCTCGGCGCGTTGAACAATCTCTCGGACGAAAAAACCGCCCAGGCCGCAAGGCTGATTACCCGTGGAAAATCGTTCAGCCTGGGCATGGTGACGGGTCGAGATACCCCAGCTTACGGGCCGCGCGAATATGATGTCATGGTGCTGCAGCTATCTGATGGGTCCGGCACGCCGCTCGGCGCAAACCAGGCGACAGGTAATGATGACTATGTCGATACATTTGTCGGGATTGGCAGTCAGATCGATGGCCTGGGCCATATGGGGATCAACCACGAGTACTATAATGGCGTACCGGTCGCAGATTTCGTAACGACTGCGGGGCTCACCCAATTCGGAACTCATACCCTACCGCCCATCGCAACACGCGGCGTTTTGCTCGATATGACGAAGAGCTTCTCGAATCCGGTCGCTGATGGAACGGCGTTCAACAGAGCCGAGATCGATGCGGCCGCTCAGCGGGCTGGCGTCACGATTGAAGCTGGCGACGTCGTCATCTTCCATACCGGAAAAATGAAAGCGACCGAAGGGGAGACGACCCTCAGCCCAACCGCACCGGGTCTCGGAGTGGAAGGGGCGCAGTATCTCGCCGATCTTGGCGTGGTGGCGATCGGTGCAGACACCTGGGCGCTCGAAGTCATCCCGTTCGAGAACGAGATCCGTCCCTTTGACGTCCACCTGACGCTGCTCGCCAAGAACGGCGTGTACATTCTCGAAAACATGGCGACGGACGCCCTGGCAGAGGACGGTGAAGGCGCGTTTTTCTTCTCACTCGGAGTTCCAAAACTGGAAGGCACTGTGCAGGCCATCATCAACCCAGTGGCGATCCGATAGAATGCTGCGTTTGAATTGAATGAGAGTCCCTCCCCCTGCGAAAAGACTTGCGCAAGGGACAGGGGCGGCTACCGTAACTTTAACAAAAAACATAAGCGCCATTCAGGGCGTAGCTTGGGAGGCTTTGAATGAGCGACACCGCAACCGCGGCGGCCGGTGCTGGACACGAGACGGGTTTCGGCTCGAAAGGATACCGCACCTACGTTCTACTGATGCTCATGGTGGTCTACACCCTGAACTTCATCGACCGAAATCTGATCGGCGTTCTCGCAGAACCGATTATCACCACATTCAATCTGAGTGACACCCAGTTCGGCCTCCTCGCAAGTTGGCCGTTTGCAATTTTCTATGCCGTGATGGGCCTCCCCATTGCGATGGCGGCGGATCGGTTCAATCGTGTCAATATCATCGTGATTTGTATCGTCCTGTGGTCGGTCATGACCGCGCTGTGCGGCATTGCGGCCGGGTTCATTACCCTCATGCTGTTCCGGATTGGTGTCGCGATTGGCGAGGCCGGGTGCACGCCGCCCGCCAACTCGATCATCGGTGATTACTACCCCGCCAAGAACCGCGCGACAGCGCTCGGGATCTACTCCATGGGCGTCACACTGGGGGGTGTCCTCGCCTACCTTTTCGGCGGCCCCCTGGCTGAACTCAGCGGCCCGGCTTTCGGCGCCTGGCTGGATAGCGTCGGCGTCGGCGCCCTGTTTTCCGGCATGAACTGGGAAACTGTCGAAGGGTGGCGGATCGCATTCGTGGTCATCGGCCTACCAGGCACGCTGATCGGTTTGATCGTCTGGCTGTCGATCAAGGTACCCCCGAGTGGATATTCCGACCCGCCGAATGCGAGCCGTGTGGAAAAGGCTTCCACCAGGGAGACGATGCAAGAACTCGCCTCCAAGCCGAGCTTCTGGTGGATGTCGGCCGGGGCTGCGCTCGTCGCCTTTGTCGGATACGGCCTGTTTACCTTCCAGATCCCATTCCTGATCCGGGAACATGGTCTGGGTGTACGGGAAGCCTCGATCAATTTTGGCGCACCGCTCTCGGCGCTCGCCGCAGTTGGCACCTTCCTCGGCGGATATCTGACTGACAAGTTCTCGCATCGCTTCAAGACGGCGGTGGCGTTGATCCCAGCCATTGGATTGCTGCTCGCGGTCCCGCTCTACATTTTCGCCTTCTATGCGACGAACCTGACCGTGGTCTTTATCGTCTGGGGGATCGCTGCGATCTGCCACTACGCCTATCTCGGCGCGCAGTACAATATCGGACAGGGCGTCGTTTCCGCGAGATCCCGCGCCACTGCAATTGCCATCCTGCTGATCATTGTTTCGATCATCGGCAACGGCATCGGCCCGCAATTCGTGGGCATCATGAGCGACGTCTTCACCGGCGCAAATCTGAGCGGAGAAGGCCTCAGCGCCTCGATCTGCGCGGCGAATGAAGGCCTCACAGACGCACAGCTGGCAAGTTGCGCAGAAGGCCGCTCAGCCGGACTGAAGCAGTCAATCTCGGTGACCACGCTCTGGTTCATCGTCGCAGCGGCTTGCTTCTACATGTCATCCCGACACCTTGAGAAAGACATGGTCGCAAAAGTGGAGACCACATAATGGCCGAAGGGACTGCAAAAGCCATCGATACCGAAAATGCCAATGAAGGCTATGGCAGCTCCGGCTATCGCGCTTACGTCTTATTTGCGCTGATTGTCGTCTACACGTTCAACTTCATTGACCGGACACTGATCGGCGTTCTTGGCGAGCAAATCCGAGAGACGTTCGGTCTGTCCGATTTCATGATCGGTATTCTCTCCGGCCTGGCGTTCGCGGTTCTCTATACCTTACTCGGCATTCCATTCGCGATGCTGGCAGAGCGGAAGAACCGGACCTCGATCATCGCCATTGCCATGGCGGCCTGGAGCGCCATGACCGTCGCGTGTGGCATGGCGCAGAACACGTTCCAGTTCGCCCTGGCACGGATTGGCGTCGGGATTGGGGAAGCCGGCTGCTCACCCCCTTCGCATTCTCTGATTTCCGACTATTTCCCGCCTGAAAAACGCGCGTCTGCGCTCGGTATCTTTGCCCTCGGCATCCCGCTCGGCTCCATGCTCGCAGCGCTGGGCGGGGCTTACATCGCGACACGCGGCGGTCTGGATTGGCGCGACGCGTTCATCTGGATGGGATTGCCCGGCATTCTTGGTGCCGTGATCTTCAAAATGACGGTCAAGGAACCGCCCCGCGGATATTCCGATCCTGGCGGCGCGGCAGCCGCGGCGGCGCGGCAAATGCCGTCTCCGTTCAAGGTCTTCGGCGTCGTCTTCAAGAAACCAACTTTCTGGCATGTCTCCATGGGTGGTGCGATGGCGTCGTTCGCGGGCTATGGGATTGGGCAATTCATTGCCCCGTTCTGGATGCGGGCGCACGGTCTCGACCTGATGACCGCAGCGCTGATCTATGGCGGTGTCCTGGGCATCGCAGCGGGTATTGGAACGTTTGGATCTGGCGTCGTCGCAGACCGCGTTCGCGACAGACACCCAAATTCAGACAGCTGGCTCCCGGCAATCGGCATGACCTTGTGCGTTCCGTTGATGATTTTCGGCTACAACACGGTGGGTTTTTCGTCCGGCGCGGCAGCAATCTGGCTTGCCATCCCCGTTCTGGTTATCGCCGCCATCCTGAGATACTCATATCTCGCGCCGATGTTTGCTGTGACGCAAAAGCTGGTGGAACCTCGGATGCGCGCGACCGCAGCGGCATTGTTGCTGTTCGTTGTGAACATCATTGGATATGGCTTTGGACCGCCCACGGTTGGGTGGATTTCCGACCAGGGCACCAAATACCAGCTGGCGCAACTGGACTCGCCTGTGAGCGCGTCTGAGTGCGGTAGACTCGAGTCACAACTCCTGGCCGCCCGCAAGGGTCGCGAAGGTGCCATCTCGGGCGCAGAGCTGGAAGCGGCCAATGCAACCAATGAAGCATATTGCAAACCCGCCCGCGCCATTGGCAATCGGGTTGGGGTATCGGTGGGGTCGCTTTTCCTGCTTTGGGCAGCGCTTCATTTCTACTTGATGGGCCGCACCATGCAGCGTGACCTGTGGACGCCTGAGGAAGAGCCCGCTACAGCCTGATCCATGGCGGTCTACACTACGGTTTCGGACGATGCGTTGGCATCCTTTCTCGCTGAGTATGATCTCGGCGAGGCCGTGGCGTTCAAGGGCATTGCCGAAGGTGTGGAGAACTCGAATTACTATCTCGAGACAACGTCTGGTCGGTTCATTCTCACGCTATTTGAAAAACGCGCAAACCCGGAAGACCTGCCCTATTTCATCGCTCTGAAGCAGCATCTCTCCGAAAACGGGTTTTCCTGCCCCTTGCCGGTCGCCGCGAAAGATGGCGAGGCACTGCGAACGCTGGCTGGGCGACCCGCAGTGGTCGTCACCTTCCTGCAGGGTCTTTCGCCGCGCGTTCCAAATGCCAGACAGTGCCGAGAGCTAGGAGCAGGGCTCGCCAGACTTCATGAGGCGTCGGCGACTTTTTCCATGACCCGCCAAAACGATCTCGGACCCTCGAGTTGGGCAAACCTCTGGAATGGACGCGCGTCCATAGCGGATGAGTTGCAAGCCGAGCTCTCGTCCAAAATCGATCAGGATCTCGCGGACATCGCGGCGGCGAAATCGCTCAGCGATGATCTGCCTCGCGGAACCATTCACGCCGATCTGTTTCCAGACAACGCCTTCTTCCTCGGTGACCGTTTCACAGGCGCGATCGACTTTTATTTCGCGTGCACGGACGCGCTCGCATACGATCTCGCGATCTGCATGAATGCCTGGGCGTTCGAGCCCGATGGCGCATTCAATTTCTCCAAAGGAGCGAACCTGATCACCGGTTATGAGAGCGTGCGGCCTCTGCAAGCGTCAGAAAAATCGGCCTTCCCCCTTCTCTGTCGGGGAGCCGCCCTGCGCTTTTTTCTGACTCGCCTCGTCGACTGGACAGAGACCCCCGAAGACGCGTTGGTCAAACCGAAGGATCCGCTGGATTACGCCCAAAGGCTGCGTTTCCACCGCACAGCGACCTCGATCGACGCCTACGGCGCCTAGCCCGGCGCTACGGAACTCTACCTATTTCAAAACAGGCGGTTTCGCCCTGATCCTGTCGGAGAGAGACTCCAGCAAAGAGTCCCGAGGGAGGATTATGTCAGACCAAACCGTGAGTTTGCCTGCTGTGGCAACGATTTCGATAGGTGCACCGTTCAAATGGCTCGCCGGAGCCTGGCAGGATTATCTCAAGGCCCCGGTGCCATTCATGCTGTACGGCATTATTCTTTCTGCGGTCAGCGCGATGATCGCCTGGGCGCTGGTGTTCAGCGGCGCATTCGCGTGGGTGTTCGTGCTTTCAGGCGGGTTTTTTCTGGTTGCTCCAATCCTTGCCATGGGCCTCTACGAAGGCGGGCGAATGATCGAGCAGGGCCAGACACCGGGATTGACCGATGTCGTCCTGGTTCGGGAGGCCGCACGCCTGGATCTCGCCTATCTCGGCCTGGCATTGTTCCTTATCTACTTGTTCTGGACCCGGATTGCGCAAATCGTCTACGCCTTGTCGACGCCGTTCATGCACAAGACTCCCGGCGAATTCCTGACCTTCATGTTCACCACGCAGGACGGTCTCAGCATGGCGCTCACAGGGACACTGGTCGGCGGCGCGATCGCATTTCTGGCCTTCTCTCTGGTCGTCATCTCCGCGCCGATGCTGCTCAGCGCGAAAACGGACGTTTTTATTGCGACGATTACCAGCGTACGATGCGTGACCAAGAACTTCCTGCCCATGCTGGTCTGGGGACTTTTGATCGTCTTGCTGACCGCGATCGGGCTCGCCACCGCATTCTTCGGGCTTATCCTGGTGTATCCACTCATCGGACTGGCAAGCTGGCGCGCCTATCGCGAGCTCGTACCCGGCTCCCCCTAAGTCACCAATAGACAGGACGCGAGAGCGGTCTAATCTCCCGGTGATATAAGGCTCAAAGACAGCCTCTGGAGGAAGCCCGCTATGCACCCATCGCATCACGCCAAAACCACGCCCGACAAAGCTGCCTACATTATGGCCGGCAGCGGTGAGACGGTCACTTTTGGACAACTCGAGAGCCGCTCCAACCAGATCGCGCACGCGTTTCGCACCCTTGGCCTGCAGCATGGCGATACGCTTGCGATCTTCGCAGAAAACAGTCCCCGCTATTTCGAGATCTGCTGGGCAGCGCAGCGCGCCGGGCTCTATTTCGTGTGCATTTCCTCGCGGCTAACCACGCCGGAAGTCGAGTACATCATCAAGGATAGCGGGGCGCGCCTGCTGATTGCTTCGGCCGGATTGAAAGCGGTCGCTGCGGAAGTCACCAGCGTCACGGATCTGGAAGCCTATTGGTCGATCGACGGTTCGATTGCCGGTTATGAACCTCTGGAAGGCGTCCGCGCGGGCATGCCCGAGACGCCTATTTCCGATGAGCGCGCCGGAACCGACATGCTTTACTCATCCGGCACGACAGGGCGCCCGAAAGGCATCCGTCCTCCGCTGCCGGAGGATACGGCGATTGATGGCACCAATGCGCTGACCATGATCGCGCAGGCGCTGTTCAAGGCTGATCCGAACGGCACATACTTGTCCCCGGCGCCGCTTTATCACGCCGCGCCGCTGCGTTGGTGCATGGCGATGACCAAGTTCGGCATGACCCTGATCATCATGGAGAAGTTCGATCCGGAGACTTACCTGGCTCTGGTCGAAAAATACAAGGTTACGCACACGCAACTGGTCCCGACAATGTTCGTGAAGATGCTGAAGCTGCCCGAAGCGGTGCGTGCCAAATATGACATGTCCAGCCTCACCGCCGCTGTCCACGCGGCAGCGCCCTGCCCGATCCCCGTCAAAGAACAGATGATCGAATGGTGGGGCCCCGTCATCGAGGAATATTATGCCGGCTCGGAAGGCAATGGCATGACCTGGGCCAATTCAGAGCAATGGCTGGCGCACAAAGGTACGGTCGGTGTGCCGATCTTTGGCGAGCTTCATATTTGCGACGAAGCAGGCGATGAAGTCGGGGTCGGCGAAGAAGGCCAGATCTATTTCGGCGGCACCGCGCCGCCGAATTATCACAATGATCCGGAGAAGACCAAAGGCGCGCTCAATCCGAAACATGATGACTGGTCGTCGCTGGGCGATGTTGGCAAGGTGGATGAGGATGGGTTCCTCTATCTCACCG
>JANSXJ010000258.1 GCA_024743015.1 Hyphomonas sp.
ACCAGTTGGAAGCAACATCAGGTTGCGATCTGCGGCGCTTTGGTCGACGCCTTGAACATCGGTAACCGGTACTAAGCCGCGACCTGCGACGGCGATATCTGTCGCGTTGCCGGTTGAAATCAGAGAGCCGACGGCACTCACATCTTTAAACGTGTCGACCATAACGCCGCCCGCCGAATAAGCAGACGATCTCTGTTCCAAAACCATGGAGGAGAACTCCACCTGACTTCGTTTGTACCCGAAGGTTTCAGAGTTTGCGATATTGTCGGAAATGGTTGAGAGGCGGGTCGAGTTGGCGTTGAGGCCCATGACCCCGGCATTCAAGGATGATGATATACTCATGTCGGTTGCTCCTGCAGTCGATGCAACCGAAAGTAGAAATCATAGGTTAATAAGCGAATAACTCAACTTAAGAGGGATTTAACTCGCCACCTCCTGCTTCAACAGGGTGATTGAGATCCGCCGGTTTTGCGCAGCATATGGATCATCCGGAACCAGCAGGTCTGTATCAGCCCGGCCGGAAACCTCCTGAATGCGCTCAAGCGGGAAGCCTTCTTCGACCAGCAGGCGGCGGGCAACATTGGCGCGCTCAGTTGAGAGATCCCAATTGTCGAATTTGAGATCGTCTCGGAACGCGAGCGAATCAGTGTGGCCCACCACTTTGATATTGTTGCCGAAGGCACCGAACGATTCGGTGACCTTGGCGACGAGCTCGACCAATAGGCCCGTTGGTTCACTTTCTCCCAGCGCGAAGAGCGGAACGTCATCGGAGTCGACGAGTTCCATCACGATACCTTCAGGCGATAGTTTCACCTGAATATGTTCACTGAGGGCTTTCGATTCTCCACTTAACATCATTTCGAGCTGTGCGACGGCAGCCGCCTGCTCCTCTTCAGTCAATGGTGCAGGAGAACTCTCTGAAAACTCAGCCGCTTCGTTTTGGGTCAAAGGCTTGGTTTTTGCGAGCGTCGATGAGGCGGTCGCGCCGGTCCCCATCTTCGCATAGGTCTGCTCGGTAAAAATCGACGAGCCGTTGAGGCCGTCGGAGCCACCCCCTGAAATCCGCGAGATTGGAATGGTCGGATTGAAATAGTCGGCAATCCCTTTACGCTGCTCTTCTGTGGTCGCGTTGAGCAACCACATCAAGAGGAAGAAGGCCATCATCGCAGTCACGAAGTCGGCATAGGCCACTTTCCAAGCACCGCCATGGTGCCCATCGCCGCCACCCTTTTTCTTTTTCTTGATAATGATGACCGGAGCCAGTCCGTTCGTCGCGTCAGCCATAATGCCTACCCAATTTGTTCGCTGAAGACGGCTTAGCAAAGTACGGTAAATTTCCGAAATACAACTCAGGGTCGATTTTTTGGGCTCTGCTAACCTTTTATCAACCATAGAATTCAATCTTAAATAGAGAGATCTCTTATTCATTCAGGGGTATGTTTTGAGCGCCGTGCTTCGGAAAAAGCTTGAATCAAGTGGCGGCGTTCCGCCCAAAGTGCTGCAGAACAAACCGTTCTGGACAACGCTCGAGCACACCCTATCCATCTGGCTCAACGGGGTTTTACAGGCCGAAGGGGAGCTGAGATTACAGTCCCGCGAAGTGAGCCCCGGCGCTGCGCTCGCCGACGATTTGTTCGGTGCATATGTTTACGGCTTTAAAAGTTTAGACCGCGATTTTGTCGTCGCAGTGTCCATCGACAATCTGGTGGCAGCGCGATTCGCGGCGCAGAAAATGCAGCAAGATGCATCGCGTCTTGCAGAAGCACCGCAACTATTCTTGCAGTTGCTGCTGGAGCCCACCGCCAAACAGCTGAGTGAATCACTCGCGACGACTTTTGACATGCTCGGCCAAGACGATGAGCCGCCGCAATCGGCGCCCTTCGATGGCCTTGAAATCGAAGGCAACTGTCTGGTCGCTTACTATCTCTGTGACCTTGACGGGCAGGCTTTTCGGATCGGCGTGGCCCTCAAGCTTGATGCCGTTCTGGCACTGACGAATTCCGCAAGCGATGATTCCCTGGGTGGGGGGACGGTAGGCGGCACAAATGGGCTGTCCCAGCCACGCGTGCAGAATTCCAGCGTTCAATTGGACGTGGTGCTCGACCGCGTACCGATGACTGTCGCGGACTGTCTGCGCCTCGTGACGGGGTCCGTGATCGAGTTGCCTGGGACGCACCGATCCAAACTGACCATCACGGCGAAGACCGTCGATGGTCCCGTAGATATTGCGCAAGGTGAGCTGGGTGTCTGGAAGCACCAACGCGCTGTGCGACTGAAATCACCGGTTGATCCGGCCTTCCTTCAGGAGGTCGTGGCGACATGAGTGGAAATTGTAGAATTGGGTTGAAGGGAGGCGTTCTGTGGGCGCGATATTAGGACTTGCCGTAACAATGTGCATGGTCTTCGGCGGGTATATTCTCGCCGGCGGCAAGATGAGCATCATTCTAAAATCTCTGCCTTTTGAGATGATGATGATTGGCGGCGCTGCGACCGGTGCTTTCCTCGCTTCAAACGATTTCACCACGATCAAGCATACAGGCGGCGATGTTATGGCCGCAGTGGCTGGCCCGAAGTGGAAAAAGAAGGATTATCAGGATCTTCTGTGCATGATGCACGAATTGCTCAGTGTGCTGAAAGAAAACCCTGTCGACATTGAAGCGCACATTGAATCACCAAATGAATCTGAGATCTTCCAACGCTATCCAAAGATCCTGAAAGACCACGAAGCCGTCGAAATGATCTGCGACACGATCCGGTCGATGATCATGAACTTCGACAATGTTCACCAGGTTGAAGAATTGCTCGAGAAGCATCTTGAGAGCCTGCTTGAAGAGCGTTTGCATGGCTCGCACGCGTTGCAGAGCATGGCCGATGCGCTTCCTGCTCTTGGCATTGTTGCGGCGGTGCTTGGCGTTATCAAGACCATGGCCTCTATCGACAAGCCACCTGAAGTCCTTGGCGGCATGATCGGCGGCGCGCTGGTCGGAACCTTCCTTGGGGTGTTTCTGGCTTACGGCGTGGTGGGCCCGTTTGCGGCCAAAGTCGCTCATACGCGCAAGGAAGAGCATTTCTTTTATTCGATGATCGGTGAGATGCTGGTGTCCAGTCTGCACAAGAACCCGGTCAATATTTGCCTCGAGGTGGCGCGCCGACATGCGCCAGCCCGCGTGCGTCCATCCTTTGATGAAGTTGAAGAAGCAGTGAAAGGGCTACGCCAAGCAGCATGATCCGGCGTTTAACATATGCCAGTCTCGGTCTGGTTCTGACAGCGGCAGCCTATGCCGATCCGGAGCCAGGAAAGGATCCTACGAGTGACGAGCCCGTTCGCGAAAATTCCGCGGCGGGCTTGGACGCATTTGTTGAGACCGCCATTCGCAGCGGGCTCCTGGTTCGCAACCAGACGGCTGAGACGCTGGACGAGCCGACCGTTGCATTGGCGGTTCCACCTGTCTGCTCAGACGATTACCCGCTTGATTTTTCTGTTGAAAAGTCGCTGCGCCGGTTCACAGAACTGCCCGCGGCAGGCCCTGAAGAAGGCGCCGACGTGAACGCTGCGTTCCTCAAGGATTTGAAGTCGAAACTGGCGCTTGGCCTTTATAGCGAAGCCAAGGCTATGCTCGTCTTTGCCGAAGGTGAGGAATGGCAGGTTTATCGCGAGTTTATCAACCTGATGGACGCCCGCAGCGAACCCGATATCGAGTACTTCCAGCAATTGGCGGATTGTCACGACGACGCTGCCTTCTGGCTTGCCGTCGCCGAATTGCGCGGGTTTGAGCCCGAAGGTGTCGCACGCATTCAGGGCCATATCCCGGACATCAGAGGATTACCGCACAGTCTTCGCCAGGATGTGGCGACCCAGACCATCCCGACGCTGATCATGCAGCGCCGTGCCGATATCGCTCAGCAAGTCCTGTCGACGTTCTCGAACGAAGAAATCGCTAACTCAACGCAACTGACAGCTCTCAGAACGGCAATTGCCGACATGCCGAATGGTAGCGAGTCCGACGATCGTCTCGTGATGCTGATGAGTCGACCGACGCTAAAGCTGCCGGCGCTTCTCATCCTGATCGAACGTGATGGAACACTGCGACCCACCATCAAGGAGTTCGCGCTTGAGGAAGCCTGGAACATTCTTGAGCAAAACGACACTAAGCATGGGTTCGAACAGATTCTTGCTTTCGTCATGCGGAACCTGGAGAGCGACAATCTGTATGCCGGGCTTCAGCGGGTGCGGACCCTGCCAATCGCAGAATCCGAAGATGTGCGTGCCGCCGTCGATCGCAATATCATCGAGTCATTGGACGCCTACCTTGCGAGCGCGGAACCAGCCGCCTCGCTCAAAGGGCTGAAAACGCTGACCCAGTTTCATACCAGCCTGCCATACGATGCTCAGGGGAATGCGCTGCGACGACGCGGCGCGGAGATCGCTCTGGAGCTTGGCTTGATCAGCTTGGTTGAAGCGCTACTGGAACCCGTCGAGCGCGACGAAGACGTCGCAGGGCTTTTGGCTCAGGCCGCGTACTGGAGCCGTGCCGATGACAAACTGTTTGATCTGCGCGCGGCTTATCCGAGTCTGATTGATATTAATCGCCTGGCCGGTATTCGAGCGGCGCAGGCTGGCGCTGCACAAGTCGCGGCAGCGGCCTACGCAGACCTAGGGGGCGCGCCTTCGACCCAGCTGGAGCTGATAGAGCACGCCGCGCTCGCGGATGACTGGGCGCTCTATGATGCGAATATCGAGACGCTTTCGGGAGATGTCAGTCTTGACGATGGTCTGCGACTGGAACGCGTAAAGCGCATTCATCGCGGCAAGAACGCGGAACCACAGACCGGCAATGCTCGCCTCCGCCCATATCAGATCGCCCCGCTTTTAGAAGCGTCCAAACTCGCCCTCTCATCTTCGCAGGCAGGAGCCAGCCATGAGTAACAGCATCTATGCCACGATCTCCCGGCAAGACGGTTTGTTGAAAGAGCTACAGGTCGTCGCCAACAATATCGCAAACGCCAACACGACAGGTTACAAAACTGATCGCGCGGTATTTGCCGAGTATCTCATAAGTACCGGGCCAGACACACCGTCCCTCTCAATGGGTGCGCTTTCGGGGCATAGTTTTGACCTGACGCAAGGCACCGTAAAATTTACGGGCGGTCAGTTTGACCTTGCCATTCAGGGTGATGGGTTTTTCGCCATTCAAACGCCCGCAGGTGAGCGGCTGACCCGAGCTGGCGCATTCCAACTCTCGGCTGAGGGCCAGCTGACCACCCCCGATGGGGCCAGCGTGCTCGATGCCGGCAACACACCTATACAGATCCCGCCTGAGGCGGCGAATGTTTCCATTGCTGGAGACGGTACGATCACGGTTGATGGCGAACTTCTGGGCCAGATTGGCGTGTTCAGAGCC
>JANSXJ010000094.1 GCA_024743015.1 Hyphomonas sp.
CAGCACGTAAGGCTTCGACATGTATGGGTCGCGCAGGACACGGGATCCCTGCCGATCGACAATCAGACAGGCCCGGCGAAAATCGCCAAACGCGATTGCCGCTGCCCCGTTTGCAATATCAGGCATGTCTTCCAGCTCGGTCACAGGATAGCCGAGCACCGTCGATGCTTCACCGCCCGTTCCAGGCACCCACAGATAGCGACCGTCGCCATCTTTCAGCTTTCTGACAATCGCGGCTGTGCGCCGGTTCATCAAAAACCGACCATTTGTACGAAACTGCGACTTAGGCGCATAAATCAGGTCGATTAGCTGATCGCCAGCATCAGTCTGGGTAAAGTCCCCATCCAGCGCTCCGATCTTTCCCCGTTCGTGATTGGCGTCGCTGACAATGGTGTAATTCAGCAATCCGCGCGGTTTGCTAACGCCGTCCCCCATAACGAAGGCAGCGCTTTCCTGAACGCTGAACGCCGTCTCGACCTCATCTGCGATCCATTCGTCAATATCTGCATATGCATCATCCAGCAGGGTCTGCGTTGCAGCCGGCATGGCATATATCTCGCCCGCCGGAAACTCTAACAGTTCCAGGTCATTGGTGACCGTTTCGAACCGTGTATCGCGTTCATTGGCCCAGACTGCGCCAACGCCGAGCGAAACCGGCTTTCGGTAAGTCCCTGCCGAGGTCTGGCGTACCGACGCGATCTGGCGCATGGGTGAGGCCTGCATGAGACGCGACTCAATCAAGCGATCGAGTTCTGGCGGCGCGAGATGGCCACCCTGCTCATCGGTCGTCGTCGAGAGCGCTTTGGTATCAAGACTTGCAAAGCCGCTCTCATCGCCCTTACGCAAATATCTCGACCAGGCGGTTTGATGCTCCATGTGCTGTTCATTCACAGGGGCGTTTTCCGGTCGCGCTGCCTTCAGGCTTAGCACATCGATGCGTTTATCGAGGCGCGCCAGTTTTTCATCCAGAAGCGTGTCTGCAGCGCCTTTCTGCTCCAGCTCCGCCAGGCGGGCATCATTGGTGTTCTTATAGGTTTCGAATGTCGCCAACAGTTCTGCGGCGATCGATTTAGCCTCGCTGGTCATAGCTTTGGTTTCCTTGGTCATCATTTCTCCTTCGGACCTAATTCTTCACATCAATTGGAATCTTGCGGCGGGCTGCATCGGTTCAGCCACCAGGGACACTTCAATAAGGTCGATGTCGGCCAACAGGCGTCCGCCCGCGGTGCGGGTCGTCCAGAGCCGTGGCCGAAATCCGATCGACAGACCGTTCAATCCATCCCTCGCGAGCTTCGCCGCTGTTTCGCTTTCAATCAGCCCTCGAACGAACAACCCATGTCCGGTTTCGGTTAGACGCACCCACCGCCCCGCAACTGCCCCGCTGCGATGTTGCAAGAGCATGGGTGGCGTGCCAGCGCGGAGGCTGCGCGAAAATGCGCCGGCGCGAATGATATCACCCGAGAGATCAGGACTGCCGAAGACCGCCGCGTACCCTTCAATCAGGCTCGGCAGCGAATTATCGGATGGGCGTTGGAATCGCGCGGCATTGATCATGATCGACCAACCTCATTGCCCGCTTGCAAACCCAACATGATGCGCTTCTCGTCGTCGCTTAAAAAGTCTGCTCCCGATACGCGCGTCCAGAGTGCATCTCTCTCTGCCGCAAAGGCGGGCACCTGATCCACAATCGGGGTCACGTCTGCGTCTTCAAACCGCCCGCTTAGCCACACGCTGAGCGCATTAGCCGTCCTCTGCACCAGCGGTAAAATGGTGAGCCGCCAGAAGGCAGCGTGCGCCTCCTTGTAAGTCGCGTAGGTATTGTCACCAGGAATTCCCAGCAGCATAGGCGGCACCCCAAAGGCAAGCGCAATCTCGCGCGCGGCGGCATGACGCGTTTCAGCGAAATCCATCTCTGCGGGGGAAAGGCTCATCGGCTTCCAGTCGAGGCCGCCTTCGAGCAAGAGCGGTCGGCCAGCATTTGAAGCGCCGGTATGTTCAGACGTCAGTTGTTCTTTTAGCCGATCAAATTGCTCATCGGTGAGGCGCCCGCCATCCTTGCCATACATTAGCGCACCTGACGGGCGCGCTGCATTGTCGATGAGCGATTTTGCCCATCCGGCAGACCCATTGTGCATATCAAGCGCGCGGCGTGCCGCCGACAGCGGGGACAGCCCATACGCGCTGCCGCCGGGATGATAAAGTTGCAGGTGCAGCACGGGCAGCCAGCCATCCGCGTCCCGTCCTATCAACCGCTCGCCCTTCTTTTGTCGCAGCGCATATCCAGAGACATGCCCACGGTCATCCTGGCGCACACGAACGGCATCTGCGCGGAGACCGAATAGCCCGCGAGGGACTGTTTCCTCGGGCAAGGTCACCGCCTCTGCCCAAGCGTTTCCTGTGATCTGCAGGTCAATGTAAAGCTGCTCGATCAGAGATTGCCCGGATTGTTCCGGTGACGGCTCTTTTATTAGCTTTTGCACGGCTTCATTTTGACATTGAAGCGCGATGGACGCTGCCGCTTCAGCGATCATTCGTGCGCAGCGATACACAATCGCATTGCCGGCATATCCTTCGCGCACAAGCGTGGCAGGATCCGTTCGGCCCCAATTCGCACCCGGCAAACCGGCCAATGCGATCCAGGACTCTCCACTTTTCATTTCTGGTTTGGACCAGGGCAGCTTCATAAGCCTCTCCGACACCGCTTACACGTCTCAACGCTACGGAATTTAGGCCCGCCGCGACCCCGCCGGATTCATTTCCGGTTTCTTAAGTTTTTTCAGGCGATTTGATGGGTATGGAGTGTACTGGTTCCCCAGCCTGTGGGCGTGGGCAGCGTAATTTCTGACATCGGTACGTAGACAGAAAAGGGGCCTCAATGCTCGGACGGGTCATTTCCGTTGCCAATTCAAAAGGCGGCGTGGGCAAAACAACAACAACGGTTTCACTGGCGGAGGCCTTCGCGGCTGAAGGCTACAAGACTCTGGTGGTCGATCTGGATAGCCAGGCCAACGCATCCTTGCTGATTTATGGCGAGAATGGCGATGAGCGCCTCTACGACGCGATCCATAATTACACCAATGTCTCTGATTATCTGCGCGAGAACTTTCTTGGCGAGTGTTTCGCGCACATGACGAAATTCATCGTTCCCCATGCGAGCGACGTCACATTCATGGGTAAGCCGCTTGACCTCTCGCTGGTACCGGCGACGCCGGGACTGCGCCGGGCGGAGCGTGAGCTCATCTACATTCTGACCGAGCAAGGATATTCAATGACTGCGATCGAAGGCCGGGTTGGCCTTCGCCTGCGTCAGGATATGGCGGATCTCCGCAAACAATATGACGTCGTCATTTGTGACTGCCCCCCTGGAATCTCGGCGATGACAGAAGCAACGCTTTCCGCGTCCGATCTGATCATAGTCCCTACAATTCCGGACTTCATGTCGACGCTCGGCCTCGACCTCTTTACCGGCGATATAATCGAAAGTCTCAAAAAGCGCGGCCTGTCCAACCGGCCTGTCGTGCTGCCAACCAAGTTTGACGGGTCGGCGCATCAGAGCATCGTTCTCGACGCCATGCGCGATGGTGCGACCGATCCAGAAAGCGAGTATGACATCTTCCAGACCGTCATCCCGCAAAAATCTGACTTCGCAGCAAACCCCGTTGAGCTGGGTGCAAACCCGACACTCGCTCAGAAGTGGCCAGGGGATGCGCTGTCGACAGTGAATATGCTATATCAGGAAGTGCAAGCCCGACTCGCGGCGCAATCAGAACCGGCAGCAGCATAAATCATGGCCCTTATTCCAGACGGACGCAGCGCGCTTTCAGCTATCCTTGCGCATGAGTCCCTGTTTCCACGCGTCAAAGATTCAGACCTTTCCGCCGCAGCAATCAAACTGGCTCGAAAGCAAATTATTGCAGCAGGCCTGACGCGCGATGATTTGCTGACGCTCAAGGAGACGCTCGGCGAAGACATGTTTGAGAAAACACTTGATAGTCTGACCCCCTATCACGTGAAGCTTCTGGCGCGGCGACTGGATAAAACCGCGGCGGAAATCGAAGTGAATACAGGCAGCTCCGCCTTGTCTCACGTTCGAAAGATACTGTCGGGAGATGCAACACCAAGCGCGGCTGCGGAACCCGCTGCAACCAGGGAAGAGCCTGCGCCCCCGAAAAACAAATACCTCGGTCGCAAAGCCTTTCGCACAGGACGCTAGATTGCCCGAATGCGCGGCGCGCCCTGTTTATTAAGCATAAGTGTCGTCACGGCCCAAACCAGTGCATCCACGCGGTCCGGTGACCCGACAAACCCTTCCGCGCCGAACCTGCACATTTCGTCCTCCAGGGCGCTTAGAGCATTGAAGTGCGAAACCTTCCCGCGGGCATATAGCGCAGCCACAGGTGCCGCGCGGGCGCGTTTACCCAGCCGCGCATGAACCAGTTGGATCGGCATCGAACAATCCACGCTTTCAAGAACCGTGCGGACCATTTCGCCGCCCTGATTGGCCTCCGCGACGATACCGGACGCGCCTGCCTGTTTGGCAAGCGAAAGTGCGCGGGCCGCCCAGTCAGAGGGCTTTTCGCCCTGAACCGTCCCGTCCGCCAGGATGAAACAGCGCTCCCCGAATCCAGCGGCCTGGGTCTTGCCAGCAACAATAATCCCGCAAGCGTCCGACCCGGAATGCGCCGAAGCAGGCGGATCGATCGCCACGATGACGTCGTCCATTTTCTCAGGGATCTGGCGGATCCGCGCCTGGTCAATGTCGCTGCGCAGCCAAAGCGCGCCGGCAAGGTCTTCCACAAGTTCGCCTTCCAGCTCCTGCCGGCCGAGCGTAGTCCCCGAATAGGCCGCTTCCATGCTCTCGACAAATCCTGGCGCAAGGTTGCCAAGATTATCCCGCGTGCCCCCTTTGGTAAGGACGGCTTCTCCTTCGACGAGTTTTCGAACAAGCGGGACCGGTCGCGGCGTAGTCGTCACCACACAGCGCGGATCGGCGCCAAGGCGTAAGCCAAGCTGCAAATTACTCCACACGGTTTCCCCTTTGGCCCAGACGCCAATCTCATCGCACCACGCCGCGTCGAATTGTGGCCCGCGCAGACTCTCCGGGTCTTCCGCGGAGAAGACATGCGCAACCGCACCATTTGACCATTCGAGCCTTCGGCGAGAGACATTGAAGTAAGGGCGTTCGCGCGACCGAGGCTCGATGCTGCGAAGCCCCGAAGCGCCTTCAATCATCACCTCCCGAACATCGCCCAGCGTCGGACCGACCAGCGCGATCCGCGCATAACCCCCAAAACGCGCTGCGAACCGCGTCCACTCCGCTCCGGCGCGCGTTTTGCCGGCACCGCGTCCGCCCATGAACAGCCATGTCCGCCACTTGTCCGCGGGCGGTCTTTGCGGGTCGCGCGCCGTGAGCAAGAATGGCGCGTGTTGCAGACGAAGCGCCTGCGCGCGGTCCAGTTTTCTCGTGAATTCCAGGTGTTTGATCCACCAATCGCCCCAGGTGGGCGGGCCATACTCAACGTCCATGCGCCAAGGCTACTTCGTCGTGGAGCCCGTCGACTTCGATCTCGGATTGCCGCAGCAAACACCTGTATTAAAACGAAATTCGCCAAGGTCAGAACCGGGAATTGCAGCCTCAGAAGCAGCTATTTATGCCTCTTCAAGCGCAACCAGCACTTCGCCTTCCGGCACTTGTGCACCGACGTCCGCGCCAATTACTTCGACGACACCGTCCCGAGGCGCTGTGAGGGAATGCTCCATTTTCATCGCTTCCATCACCGCAACGACCTGACCTTTTTCGACCGTGTCACCCGCTTTGACTTTCACTGCGATGACTTTGCCCGGCATCGGTGCTTTGACAGCGTCGCCGCCCGCCAGCGCTTCAGCCTCGGCTTCGAAGTCAGGCACTTCAACCAGAACACTATCGCCGCCTGTTGTCACTGCGAACCGGCGCGACGAAAGATCTGTGACCAACGGCATGGAGAGATCCTCAGTGACAGTGTGCTCGGATGGATCGAACCAGTCGGCATCGTCTCCAACCGCAACCGCGGTTTTCATCACAGGTGCCCGATTCAGGCGCCAGCCATCTCGCACCGTCCAGGGGTCATCGCCGTCTTCACCAAGCAGGATGTCCGCCACCGCCATGACAGACGCGTGCTGATGCGCTTCAGGAGCCTGGCTGAGCGCATCACCTTGCTCCGCGATCCAATTTACGTGGTGCGTCCCTTCCAGAAACGCATCGGCCATGGCGCAGCGTCGCAAGAAACCGATATTCGCCGGCACCCCAACCAATTGCAGATGAGCAAGCGTATCAACCAGATTATCATTCGCCTGTTCGCGATCTTCTCCCCAAACGACAAGCTTCGCGATCATCGAATCGTATACCGCAGGTACGCGGTCGCCGCTTTCAAAGCCCGCTTCCCAGCGGATCCAGTCTGCATCCTGATCGGCCAGCATTCCAAACTCTTCGATCAGGCCTGCACCCGGACGGAATCCGTCCGCCGGATCCTCTGCGCAGATGCGCGCTTCAATCGAGTGGCCGAGCAGTTTTATATCTTTCTGCTTTGCAGGAAGCTTTTCGCCATTCGCGACCCGCAGCTGCCACTCGACAAGGTCGGTCCCCGTGACCATTTCGGTGACGGGATGCTCGACCTGCAAGCGTGTGTTCATCTCTAGGAACCAAAATGTATCGAGTGCGAGTGGTTTTGCGCCATCCACGATGAATTCAACGGTACCGGCGCCTTCATATCCCACCGACTTGGCAAGCTTCACCGAAGCATCACACATAGCCTTACGGACATCCTCGGGCATGCCAGGGGCTGGCGCTTCTTCAATCACTTTCTGACGGCGGCGTTGCAGCGAACAATCACGTTCAAACAGATGGACAGCATTGCCGTGGCGGTCGCCAAAGACTTGCACTTCAATGTGGCGCGGCTGCTCGACGAGTTTCTCGAGCATCACCCGGCCATCTCCAAACGCAGCCTCAGCCTCGCGGACAGCGCTTTCCAGTTCAGGCGCGAGATCTTTCGACTTGGAAACCAGGCGGATGCCCCTACCACCGCCGCCCGCAACGGCCTTGATCAGCAGCGGAAATCCAATCTGTTCCGCTTCTTTGGTCAGCGTGGCGGCGTCCTGAGCCTCGCCGCGATAGCCCGGCAAAACGGGCACACCAGCATTTTCCGCAATCGCTTTGGCCCTGTCTTTCAGACCCATGGCCTCGATGGTATCCGCTTTCGGCCCGACCCAGATCAACCCCGCCTTTTCAACCGCCCGAGCAAAGGCAGCATTCTCGGAAAGAAAGCCATAGCCCGGGTGAATCGCTTCAGCGCCCGCCGCTTTCGCGGCAGCAATGATCCGCTCGGCATCCAGATAGCTTTCCGTCGCCGCGGCGGCTCCGATCCACACCGCTTCGTCAGCCTCGCGGACGTGTTTCGCGTGAACATCTGCGTCGGAGTAAACCGCGATCCCGCGGATCCCCAGGGCCCGGCAGGTCCGTAAAATCCGACACGCGATTTCGCCGCGATTAGCGATCAAGAGCGATGAAAACATTAGGCTTCGTCCTTAAACGTCTAGATTGCCGGCTGGCGATAAAGCCTTGCCCCAGCCTCCTCTTACCGCCTAAGCTATTCATGAGGAAAGAGTAAGGGGAAACAAATGGCATATGCATCAGGCGTTCGCCTTAGCAGTCTGGCTGGAATTATCGGGGCCGGAATTGGCGGCTATATCGGGTATACCCAGGCCGCAGATGTCAGCGATCTGACGCCGGTCAGCGGTGCGCTGATCCTTGGTGGCGTAGGCCTCGTCGCCGGGAGTGCTGGCGCTTTCCTTCTCAAGTCGCTGATGCAGTTTCTCATCTACGCCATTATGTTTGGCGTCGTGGTGTTCGTCTTCCAGAACCAGATTGAGGCGATGACGGGGATCAATCCGTGTGACGCTACGATCGCGTTCTTGAGGGATCTCGGCTTACCTGTCGGTATGCTACCGGGCGTAGAATGATCTAACTGGCCCAATCGGGTTTGCGCTTTTCAAGGAAGGCTGCCAGCCCCTCCTTGCCTTCTTCGCTGGTGCGTCGTTCGGCAATACGTTTGGCCGTCGCGCGGCTCAGCGCGGGGCCGAATGGCTCGTCCGCGAAGTCCAGCACCAGATTCTTGGCATCGCGAATCGCTCCAGGCGCCGCCCCCATAGCCAGGTCGGCAATGTGTTCTTCCATGCCCGCAAGCTCTTCGAGATCTGAAACAACATACTGAACCAGTCCAATTTTCTCAGCGTAATCCGCGTCGAACACTTCCGCTGTCACAAATAAGGCCTTTGCCCAGCGCGGACCGATCGCGCTGATCACGAAGGGCGAAATCGTTGCCGGTGTCAGCCCAAGCCGAACCTCGCTGAATCGGAATTTGGTTCCCTTGACTGCTACGGCGACGTCGCAAGCTGCAACCAAACCTGCGCCGCCGCCCATCGCCGCTCCCTGCACGAGCGCCAAGGTCATTTGAGGCAGCTCGGCGAGTTTTCGGAGCATTTCCGCGAGCGCCAACGCATCCTGCTCATTGTCTTCGCGCGTCCAGTGCTGGGCTGCTTTCATCCATTCGAGATCGGCTCCGGCTGAGAAGCTTTTCCCCGCCCCGCGCAGGATCACCATTCTCAGCGTATCCTGCTCTTCAAGCGTTTCCAGCGCGTCGGTCAGCTCTTCGATGACCTGACTATTAAAGGCATTGTGTTTGTCGGGCCGGTTCAGCGTCAGAATTGCAATTCCGGCGCGGGTCGCATCGAGGCTGATGGTTTCGTATTGGCTCATTCGGATCTCCTGAAGAGATCACTCTATAGCGTATTTCGCCGAAGCGAAGGCTTTTCACCCGCGACAAAAAACGAAACGCCCGCGAAAACCGCGAGCGCTTCCTTGGAGAGTCGTGGGGTCTAGAAAAGCAGAGCGTTTACGAAGACCGCTCTTTGTCCTTGTCACCATGCTTTTTCTTTTTGCTGGCTTTTACGGCTGCTTCGAACTCGGCCAGTGTCATTTCGCCATCGTCGCCCGCAACCTTGGCGAATTTCGCACCGGCTTCCTCGGCGCTGTGCTTACCGTCGGCAGTCTTGTAGGCGACATATTCGGCCTGCGTGATCACGCCGCTCGCGTCAGCGTCGATCTTGTTGAAGTAATCGGCTGGTGATCCGGCATGAGCAACAGCAAACGCGCTGGCGGCAAACAGACCGAACGCACCGGTCAAAAGTTTGGTTTTCATCGAAAGTTCCTCCCTGGAACAGTTTGAGTGAGCGCCCTTGAAAGGGAGGCGCACTACAGATGTAACAATCTTGCGTGTTACATTTGTAGTTACCATTTTGTAATGATCCGTTTCAGCATGCGAGGAGCCCGCGCTTACGGGCTCCTCATCAGGTATCAAGAGGATTGCTCGCGCCTTACATTTGCTTGTCGGAGTCAGGCTCTTCTTCTGATTTTTGCACTCTGGCTGCGTCCATTTCGGCTTCCGAAATCATACCGCTCGCGTCGGTGTCGATTTCAATGAACTTGATCAGTGCATCCGCGGGCGACATCTCGCCGTTGCTTGTCTTCCAGCTAACAAACTCGCTTTCAGAAACGAAGCCATCTTTATTGGCGTCGACAGTCTGGAACGTTACGTCTTCTCCCGCGGACGCAGCAAATGCGCAAGCCGAGAAGCCTAACAGCAAAAAATAACGGGTCATGGTATTCTCCAATTCAATCACACCACTTCGTGTGGCGTCCCTGAAACTGCCTGCCCCAATGGCCAAAAACCCGTGACGATTCCGAAAGCTGGATGACGCGTTGTTCACGACAATTCCGCAGGAATAGTGTGTATGCCCGCCAATACGCCGTGACTCATCGTGAGCTGCGAGTGTTTGCTCACGCTTTGCTGGTGCAGGTTATCCGAGAATTAATCCGCGGGTGCGTCAGCCCGCAGTATCTTACATTCGGAAAACGCCGAATCCACGCTCATCAAACGGTGCGTTCAACGCTGCGGAGAGCGCAAGCCCCAGAACGCGGCGAGAGTCGGCCGGATCGATAATCCCATCATCCCATAGGCGCGCCGTAGAATAGTAAGGCGAACCTTCATGCTCATAGAGATCGCGGATCGGGGCTTTGAACGCTTCTTCTTCATCCGCGGACCAGTTTTCTCCGCGACGTTCCATGCCATCGCGTTTGACGGTGGCCAGCACCGATGCCGCCTGCTCGCCACCCATTACGGAGATGCGGGCATTTGGCCACATGAACATAAACCGCGGACTATAAGCGCGGCCGCACATCCCATAGTTTCCAGCCCCGAAAGAGCCACCCGTGACCAAGGTTAGTTTGGGCACCGACGCCGTTGCCACAGCGGTCACCATCTTTGCGCCGTCCTTGGCGATACCTCCGGCCTCATATTTCGAGCCGACCATAAAGCCGGTCAGATTTTGCAGAAACAGCAGTGGGATGCGGCGCTGATCGGCCAGTTCTATAAAGTGCGCGGCCTTTTGCGCGCTTTCGCTGAACAAGATCCCATTATTCGCCAGGATGGCAACGGGCATCCCATAGAGATGGGCGAAACCACACACCAGCGTATCGCCGTAAAGCTTCTTGAACTCGTGAAATTCAGATCCGTCGACCAGTCGCGCGATCACCTCTCGGGCATCGTAAGGTTCGCGAACGTCCTGAGGGACCAATCCATGCAGCTCAGCCGGGTCATAGAGCGGTTCCGAGGGCTCCTGCAAACCCACTGTTGCTGGCTTGGGAAGATGCAGCGTCCGCACGATGGAGCGCACAATCGCGAGCGCATGATCATCATTGGCCGCATAGTGATCTGCCACCCCGGATTGCCGGGCGTGGACGTCGGCACCGCCAAGGTCTTCAGCGGAGATTTCTTCGCCAGTCGCAGCTTTTACGAGCGGCGGTCCGCCGAGGAAGATCGTCCCTTGCTTGCGGACAATCACGGTTTCGTCCGACATGGCCGGGACATAGGCCCCGCCCGCCGTGCACGACCCCATAACTGAGGCGATCTGAGGAATGCCTTTCGCGCTCATATTGGCTTGATTGTAGAAGATCCGCCCGAAATGCTCTCGGTCTGGAAAGATCTCGGATTGATGAGGGAGGTTCGCGCCGCCGCTATCGACCAGATAGATGCACGGCAAATTGTTCTGTTCCGCGATCTCCTGCGCGCGCAGGTGTTTTTTCACGGTCATCGGATAGTAAGTGCCGCCTTTGACGGTGGCGTCGTTACAGACGATCACGCATTCGCGCCCTTCCACCCTGCCGACGCCAGCGATCATGCCTGCACCAGGTGCTTCATTGTCGTACATGTCGTGAGCTGCGAGC